>JAGLQE010000063.1 GCA_023137005.1 Thermoplasmata archaeon | reverse complement strand
TTCTCCCTGTTCCCAACAACGACCGCCGAGTTCTTCGGGACCAAGACCGTGGGACAGAATTATGGTTATGTGTTCACGGCTTACGGGGTCGGAGGAGTCATTGGCCCCATCATGGCCGGTGTCTTCAAGGATGCTGGAGCCACAGCCGGGGTCGATGCATGGTATCCGGCCTTTATCATTGCTGGCGTATTGTGTCTCGTGGCTGTTTTCCTGGCCTATTTCCTCAAGGTTCCAAATGCTCCAAGAAGGAAGGGCAAGAAGTCCAAGGCTTAATGAGGTGAACTGAATGAGTAAAGCAGTTGATGCACTCAATGAGCTCATAGAGGGCAATGGCAGGTTCGTCCAGGATAATGGTTCGAACCTGAAAGAACACGTTGAGGGGCAGTGGCCCAAGGTGGTCATCCTCTCATGTGCTGATTCCCGTATAGTTCCGGAGATAATATTCGATCAGTGGATCGGTGATATTTTCGTGGTCCGGGTGGCGGGGAATGTGGCCTGTGACCCCACGATCATCCAATCCCTCGAGTACGCGGTGGGACATTTGAATGTTCCTCTACTTCTGGTGCTGGGTCACACCCATTGCGGAGCAGTGGCCTTGACCGAGAATTGTCTGGCGGACGAGAGCTTGGATGGGGGACCATTGGTCGAGGAGATCGCCGCAGGATTCGATGCTGATGATGATCATATCGTGGGCAATCTGAAAAGGCAGGTCAAGTTGCTACCAGTGAGAAGCGAGATCATTGCCAATGCGATGAGCGATGATAAATTGGCCGTTATGGGCGCGATATATGATATGGAGACTGGCAAAGTAAGAGTTCTTCATATCTAATGACGGGGACTTTAACAAATTAAATCCTAGTACAGAAATATATTTATCACCCGGCCGTCATATACCTTCTCTAGTCGGATGGTAAAAGATGGGATACAATGTACGTAAGATACCAACAGCGGTAGCTGATTTTGATGCCATAGTTCATGGCGGATTGCCAGAGGGTTCAGTGGTACTTTTACTTGGAGACATGGGGGCTGGCCAGCAGGAATTCGTATATACATCGGCTTCCAAGCTCTCGATAGTGAAGGAACACCCAATGCTCTTCGATAGATATTGTGGAACATTCTGTGATATCTCGGGATTGCCTGATAAGATCTGTTACATATCCTTTTCGAGGCCAAAGGATGACATCCTAAGAGAGATCGCAAGCTCCTTCAATCAGGATTTTCATGATTCTCTGAAGAGGAAGATCATATTCAAGGATCTTTCAGCCAGCTATTTCAGCAAGACCATTGTACCTTCCGCCTGGACCCATAAGGACAATGGAGGTGAGAACGGGGGTGCCACGGGTGATGAGGACCTTCTGGTCTTCTCCAGCTCTCCAAAGGAATCTGTCCTGGAGTCACTGGTGACCTTCCTGGACGATAATGCACAGGGTTCGATGATAATAATCGATTCACTTACAGATCTGGTGGTCAGCGGTGCGGTGGATATCTCCGAATTGATCGGGGTGCTCAGAGGCATACAGAGGGCGGCCAAAAGATGGAACGGGGTCATTTATCTTCTATTAACGAAGGGGATAATGGAGAAACAGGAGGAACAAATGGTACTGGATAGCGTGGATGGAGTTCTGACCTTCGAGTGGAGCCATTACCTGCGCACGACCAAGAGACAGAGATATCTTTACATTCAGAAGTTCATGAGCGTACTGCCACACATAGAGAACGACAGGCTGGTGAAATTCCCTACAAGGGTGAGTTCGTCCAATGGATTGACAGTGGTCAATATGGATGTGATCTCCTAGGTGGTTGGGAGATCGAGGGAACCGAGAGATTCAGAAATGGATGTAGGAGTGAAAAATAATGGAAGACAAAGTGGTAACCGGGATCAAAGGCCTGGATGAGATGATAGGAAGCGGAATACCAAGGGGTCATATCCTTGCTTTACTGGGATCCTGCGGAACTGGCAAGACCACACTGTCACTACAATATATCTGGAATGGACTGGCAATGGGAGAGAAGGCCATATTCATCAGCCTGGAGGAGGATGAAGAGGCGATAAAGAAGAATGCCACTAACTATGGGTGGGACCTGCAGCCACATATTGATGGACAGAACCTTCTCCTGGTCAAGCTGGAGCCAGCGGATGCGAAGAACACGGTCATGAAGATAAAGAGCGAGCTTCCCAGGATAATCAAGGGATTTGGGGCCAAGAGAGTGGTTCTGGACTCTGTTTCCCTGCTGAGCATGATGTTCGATGAAGAGGCTGAAAAAAGAAACACATTGTTCAGCCTGTGCAAGCAGATCAAGGAGACGGGGGCAACGGCGATGTTCACAGCAGAAGTGAAAGAGGACAATCCATCAACATCCAGGGATGGGCTCGTGGAATACGTGGCCGACGGTGTTATTTCATTAAGATACAAGGAAACAGAAGATTCGGGTGATGTTCAACTATCCATAAGGATCATCAAGATGAGGCGAGCCAGTCATTCGAGGAAGATAAAGCCCTATTCCATAACGAGCAGTGGCATTGATGTTCATTCGCAAGCTGAGATGTTTTGATTATCTGACCAGAGGCCAGTATATCAAAATTTAGGGGGCCATAAACTCATTATCGCGGCGTTGAACCGCCGCGTGTATATGTCAATCAATGATGAGTTTACGGCGGTGTTCTGTTAGCGCGGCTGAGTCTTAGCCAACATTATGCTATTTCAAATTTTCTTGAAATGAATTTATTCAATATTCCCGCCAACTCGCCGAGCACTTGACACAACGATATATCCTGGTCTCTGGCTCGTCCGATGCTCTTGTCTGCCTTAATACGAAAAATGCTTCATTGTGCCCGCATTTGGGACATTCCGCCCTGGTCTTGGGAAGTGTGGCAGTGTCATCGGTTATCACCATCATCTCCTTGTCCTCGGTCCTTTTGGTCACGATCTTAGTGCTGGCCTTTGACTTACTTTTACCTGAGTACCCGCATTTCTTGCATGTGAGCACCCCGTCCTGGGGAAACATCATTGATTTGCACTTGGGACAGAACATTTACATTCCTCTTTCTGGGTATAGTATGCTGGAAGGGGATAAAAATCTATGCTATCTTCTGTCAATAGGTTTAATTAGACAAAAGCACTTATCAGAATCATGAAGCAAGGGATGGCGGGTGTAATTGTATTTCCAATTGCATTGTGCGTGCTGCTCAGTGGGATGGGAATAGGATTTCTTGGTATATCAGCTGGAGGGCTGGCAATACCGGATGATATTGTTACAGCATTGACACCACATGCGCCCATCAGGATAGATGGGGATGGGGACTTCACATTGGCCAATGGGGTGAACAACACTGGCACTGGAGACGGAAGCGTGGGGAATCCATGGATCATCGAGAATTTAGACATCAATGGAACTAATAATGGAACCTGTATATTTGTTGGGAATACAACAGAACATTATATTATTAGAAACTGTAGCTTGTATTCTGCCAATTCAGGTATTGGTAATTGGAATAGCAATCTGGGTTGTCATTTATATAACTCCACGAATGGAACCTTATTTAATAATTCAATCTCTAAAAACAGGGGAGGAGTGATTCTAGAAGAGGGGTCAGCGAATAATATCCTCATGAACAACACTATTTCTTCTCACCTACAAGATGGGATTGCCATATATTACTCCGATATGAATCAAATAACTAATAATCAAATATCCTCGAGCGGACGACATGCTATTGAGCTTCAACTGACTGCATTCAACAATATTAGCAATAATATAATGGTCAATTGTAGCATAAACATGTGGGGGTCATTACAACAATGGAATTCACACACAATTGATTCTCTAAACACAGTAAACAGTAAGCCCTTATATTATTGGAAAAACCTGACTAGCGGTACAATACCCACCAATGCAGGCCAGGTGATATTGGCCAACTGTACTAATGTTGTTATTGAAAATCAAAACTTAAGTGATGGATCCGTTGGAATTCAAATAGGTTTTGGTGGATATAATATTATTAAAAATAATACTGCATCTTCAAACAATTGGTGGGGAATTAACATATACAGTTCGAATGTAAATACAATAGACAATAATACAATTGATTCGAACAAATATAATGGAATTTATGTTCGGAGCTCCTTTTTCACAATAATAAACGACAATATTGTCTCATCAAATGAACCACATGGCATGTACATCTATGGTACTACAAGTACCCAGATAACCAATAATAACATTAAATCTAATGATGAACGTGGGATTTATTTATGGCTTGCGGATTTTGGACTGATTGTTAATAATACAATTGATTCGAATGTCCTGCATGGAATGTATGTGGACATTGATTCAGATTGGAATGATATTTACCACAATCGCTTTTATACCAATAATATCAACGCCTATGATGAAAGCGACACAAATAGTTGGGACAACGGCTATCCCTCCAGTGGAAATTACTGGGATGATTATGCTGGTGTGGATGTCAAACACGGCCCAGACCAGAACCTTGGAGGCCATGATGGCATTGGTGATTCTCCCTATTCCATACCTGGAGTGGGTAATCAGGACAATTATCCCCTCATGCAGCCTTGGAATGGAACGAACATCACCATATTCCCAGAGACCACCCCACCATTTGCCCTAAACTGGACCCCCAATGGAACTGCCGTGGCCATCAATACCACCTTCATGATAGAGTGGAACGAGACAATGAACTGGACATCTGTGGAAGAGGGACTGATGTACGGCCATGACATGGTCAATTGGTTTTACTCGGATAGTGGGAATTGGACACATGATGAAACAACCAATACATCGATATTCACTCCGGACTTTCTAGAATGGAATGTGGAGTATGGGGTGATGATAAATTCCTCGGCCAGAGATCTTGTTGGCAATCTACTGGACCAGGATGGTGATGGCGTTCCTGGTGAATTCCCAGAGGATGTGCTGAGCTGGATCTTCACCACCATTGATGCTCCACCTACGATATTATCCACTTCTCCGCAGCACCTGGACATCGAGGTTGACCCAAACACCAATATCATGATAGAGTTCAGTGAGACAATGAACACGACATCTGTGGAGAATGCTTTTACATTCTCCGGTGGAGGGGAGAACTTCAATATCACCGATGGGAACGTCACCTGGGGCATACTGGACAAGATCATGACCTTTGATCCATCTTATGCCCTGAAGAACGACACAAGCTACATATTCAGGATAGAGGGGACTGTCGCGAGAGACTTGAATGACAATCTACTGGATGCTAATGGGGACAATATTACCGGGGATGATATGATACTGGGTTTCACCACCTGGCTGGAACCACCCGCACCCTCGGTGGTCTATGGAATACCAGCAGATGGCTCGACCATGGTCAATGTAGACACCCATATACAGATAAAATTCGATTTCAGAATGAACACCACCACGGTGGAAGAAGTATTTACCGTGACAGACGGAACCCATGTCCTGGATGAGAGTGATGGGGGATTCACCTGGTCCAATGACCATGATCTAATGACCTACCAACCTAATGAATTCCTGAATTATGAAGAGGATTACACTGTTAGATTACTGGGCACTGCCAAGTCCTATGTGGGGATCATGATGGACAATAATGGCAATGATATAGGTGATGGAAGCCCAATAGATGACTTTGTCTTCACATTCGCCACAAGCCCCGAGCCTCCACAGGTGTCCAGTACTTATCCCGAGAATGGGGCTAGCAGGGTGTTGGTCACTCTGGATCATATCAATATAGTATTCGATTCCAGCATGGACAATGACACGGTGGAGAATGCCATACGCATCACCCCCCATATTCCAAGTAATATGACCTGGGATGTCAGCAATAAGGAATTGACCATCCGGCCCACCGGCCCCCTGCTTTTCTACACTGATTACACTGTAACCATCAATGGAGATGTGGCCAAGAATGAAGAGAGTGTCTTGCTGGATGGGAATGGGGATGGGGCCTATGGTGATGATTATCAATTCAGGTTCGTGACCGAAGGTGCACCCGATATCCAGGCACCTACGATCTTTAGCATATTCCCACCACACAATATGACTGATATTCCCATCAATATCTACATTCAGGTCTCATTCAATGAGAGCATGAACAAGACCACGGTGGAAAAGTCATTTTCCATGAGCAATAATACGGCCTTCATCAATGGAAGCTTTGTGTGGAACAGTGAGGGGAATACTTTCAGATACTATCCATCAGAGAACCTTTCCATCAATATGACCCATGTCATGACCATCGGCCCACATGCGGCAGATCTGGCAGGTAATAAGATAGGTATCAGCTATACATGGACCTTCATAACAGGCATGGGGGTGGATGAGTCCCTGGATGAGCCCCTGGAAGAATTCTGGTATTATGTCAGCATCATATTCATTCTACTTATCCTATCTGGCATTCTGTACACCAAGAACAAGTTCCTTACAAAGGAATTGAGAAAAACAAAGGTGTATAATAAGAAGCTAAAACGGCACATGAAAAAGCTGGACCCTGATTATCAGGGGACTCAGGAAATTAAGCCAGAATATGATGAGCCTGCCGGAGAGGGGAGTGGGGCAGAGGCCACCGAACCTGAAGTGGGGGAGAGTGAGGGTGCTGGAGAGGTGGAAGGGTCGGTGGAGGAAGCATCAGAAGTTGAGAAGGTCGATGCGGATGCTGACCTAGAGAAAGAGTGAAGAATCGAAGGGTGTCCCTCAGTACCGGATTTCCCTTGTTTAATCATTTATTCATTGTTTACGGGAAATCAGTACCGAGGTCTGTTGATATAATAATGGGTGTCCCTCGGTACTAACAGGTCGCTTCATGGTAAGCTTAGCTCTCTCTGCACCCTGACCCGTACCGAGGGATTGTTGCTTGCCTGGGTTGTCCTTCAGTCATCCATAGACGACACGTCTCAGTCCTGAAGGGACCCTTTAAGGCAATCTGCCCCCGCCTTGCTCCATAGATCACAAGACAACCTAGGGTTGTCCATCACCTTGGTCTTCTCGGCAGGTGCAATAGTACTATTAGAGCGATAGGAAATAAAGTTATGCATGGAAAATTAATAGATCTCGGTTCCGCCAACCTTGATAGTGTACTCTTTCTCGATCCATTGACCATTCCCGATGACCCTTATTTTTACCGGGAAAGTCCCTTCTTCGTTTAATGGCCTTATTCTTACTTTCTCTCTTATCTCCATACTGGGAGACAGAGATTCGATGAAGACCTCTCCATCCATCAAAAAGAATTCCTTGAGATTTGAAAGATCTAGAGATATGTTCTGAATTCCTTCCTCAGTCTCATTCTTGAAATCAACGATCACCTCACTGGTCGTGTAAGAATCGATAAAGGATGGGACAGTCAATGTAACGATCTTGGAGAGTTCCTCTTGAAATTTGGGATCTGCTTTCTTATCCTTTGCCACTGCCTTGGCCGTAGGTTGGCCTGAGCTCGGCTTTGAATCCAATGATCTTTTTCTAATTGCCAGTAGGAATATCAAGAAGATGAGCACACCGAATATCAGAAATAGTGGTGAATAGTCATAACCATCATCCGTGGCTTGGTCCTCCTTCGGAGGGCTTAGATCATTATCTGGCAATGTGCCAGCCTCGTACTCTTCCAGATTGGTGTAGCTGTCATTGTCATAATCGTCTTCCGAACTTTGGTTCAGGTCACCGAAATAGGTTTCCTCCCAGCTGTCCAGAAGTCCATCATTGTCCGAGTCCAGATCCGCTGTCGGGATCCCGCTGGCCCTGTTTGACATGGGGCTTTCCCCGGCCTTGTTAATGGCCGAGACCCGGTAATAATACTCCTTATCATTGGTGAGATTGGTGTCTGTGTAATACGTCCAGTTGCCCACGGTCCTCCACAAGGTCTCCTCACCCAAGGATTCGCCCCTGTATATCTTGTAACCGATTATGGAGGAACCACCATCGGAAGATGGGAGGTCCCACTCCAATGCAACTTCCTCGTAACCCCCGATGGCCTTTAGACCCTCAGGAACATTGGGCTTGTATATGGTAGAATATGATGAGCCGGCCAGATACTCATAGTTTTCCTGTATCTCAGAGAGATTCAAGGCCTTGTCCCATACCATTAATTCATCAATATTGCCTTTGAAAAACCAATACGAGTTCTCGCAAGTTCCGATATACAGTGGGCCCGTACTGCCCAGACCCCCCGATGAGTGTGAATCAGTAGCGACGAGGATTCCGTCAACATACATTTCCAGCGTGAATCCATATCGCCGAACGATGCCGACATTATGCCAATCATCGTCCGCAATGACCGGACCATACAGCGTTACGGTGGAATCGTCAGTGCGTGTTATGCTGGCCGCAATTCTCCCATCACTGGCCACGTACATTTGGTAGCCCTGGGAAGTTAGTAGTCCTGTTTGCACCTTGGCAAATATCCTGCCCGAATTGGAGTATCTGGTCTTGACCCAGCAGAATATACTGAAGCTTTCCCCTATGAGAAAATCGAGCTGAGGGTTGTCAGGGATTTCAGTGTAAACGCTGAAGCCATTGAATGATAATGAATATCCATCAATGCCAGTATCCCAAACCGGAATATGGATGGTGCCGTTATTATTGAACTCCGAGCTATCGGCTAGAGTGCTACCTTCACCAGTATCAAAATGATATTCTGCCACAGGTTCTTCTTCCCCTGCAGCATTCATCACCGTTGTTGATAAACAGAGGAAAAGGAGCAATGTGACTACAATCAAATTTCCTAATTTAATCATTTATTCCACTCTATCCGATTACCAAAACATTACAATAAAGGAGATTAAATAGATTGTGATTGAATATCAATAGATCTCTGTTCCGCCAACCTTGATGGTGTACTCATTCTCAATCCTGGCATACATGCTGGTTATTGTTATTTTGACTGGGAAGGTCCCTTCCTCATATTTTGGTATGATCCTAATGGCCTTTTTCAGCTTCATCCCCGCCGTCAGCGTACCAATTATTAATCCCGCATCAATATCAAAGTACTTCGCTAATATTGAAAAGTCCACATGAACATTTTCTAATGTTCTTTCTGAATTATTGATAAATTCCACGATTATATCAGAAGATGTGTGGGGGTCTATAAAATTAGGGACATATAGATTCACAGATGAAGAAAGAACTTTATTCTCTTCTGGATCATTGGCTGGTTTGCGCTGGCTTTCAATATTATTGATCCTTGGGTCACCCATATACCTCTGCTTTTGCACAGGCTCAAATCGATATGCTGGTTTTGGCCTATGTTCGAAAAAATGCTTCTTATAACCCCATATTATCACCCAGGCAAACATATTAAAAATTGAGACTGCAAATATCATAGCTATGCCAGAACTCCATATAGCTATGCTATATTTCTTCATTCTAAGAGTATTAACAGCTCCAATAAGAGAGAAAATAGTCCCAATAAAAATTATGGTACTGCATATCTTGTAAGAAGCATCAGGGGATGAGCCATCCATGGTCATCCCAACAGCACCAAAAGCAATTCCCCATAGAAAACCAAGGAAATTTAAGGCTCCTGCAATAGTTAAACCCAAGGGCCTTTCAGACATGAGTTGCACCCCACTTCATAGACACTAATCACAATTTAATCTTATAAATATATATCATTCACCCTATTTGATGTAACTATCTCCCATGCCAAGCATTGCACCTAAAGGCATTTATAGGGGAGGTATATTTTCCAGGCAATCTGAACTGCCTGCCTCGTAGTATACTGGCAGGTGGATGGGAGATATTGATATGACAGAATCAAACTTAAGAGAAGTTAATGTGAACGTGGCGGAGCCTGCAGCGCTTGGTCTATTCGGCCTGGCACTGGTCACCATCGTCGCTGCTTCCCAGAAGATGGGATGGAGTACGGGTTACGAGGGACTGATCCCCTGGGTGATATTCCTGGGAGCCGTTGCCCAGCTGATAACCGCCAGCGTGGAGTTCAAGAGAAACAATGTATTTGGGGCAACTGTCTTCAGTGCCTATGGTCTATTCTGGCTAGCCATTGGATGGACATGGCATCTTGGAGTTCCCAGCCCCGATCAACTTGGGTTTGCCGTGATCGGTTACCTGATATTCAGCCTGTTCACGACCTACGCCGCTGGTGCCATAAACAAATCCTTCCTGGTCATCATGATATTCATCGACCTATTGCTCCTGTTCCTGGTACTTCAGATATTCTTCGGACTGGATGGAAGAATGGCCGGGATCGCCGAGCTGGCAGTATCCGCAAGTGCTTTCTACACATCGGCAGCCGTCCTGCTCAAATGCGTGGCTGGCTTCGAGGTCCTTCCCTTTGGGAAACCAATGTGGAGCCTGAAGAAGTTCGAAACGGAATAGAGCTTTAATAATGCGAGCCAGTGGCCTTGATGCTGCTGGCTCTCCCCTTTATCTTTTATCCTATCTTTTCCTTGTTCCAAAGTCAGGATGTTAATAGTACAATCCGCAATGTTAATTAAACAAGGACACATTCCCGGACAAATCGAATGAGGTAGAAAAATGACTTACGATTATGATAAAACTTATGAAGACTGGAAATGGGATCTGCCAGATTCCTTCAATATGGGATACGATTGCACGGACAAGCACGTGGTTGCTGGCAAGGGCGGTAAGATCGCTCTCATGTACGAGGATGAGACTGGCAATACCGAAACATACACCTTTGCCCAGATGAAGGAATTGAGCGACAAGTTCGGCAATGTGCTCAGAGAGTTAGGTCTGAAAAAGGGAGATAGATTCCTGATCAGGCTTCCGAACATCCCGGCCTTCCAGATAGCTTTCCTGGGTGGTCTGAAGATAGGTGCGGTTCCCATTCCTTCATCCTGCATGTTCAAGCCCCATGAGGTGGAGTACCGCCTCGTGGATGCGAAGGCCAAGATGGCCATATCGGTTCCGGATCATGTGGCCGCCATTGACGAGGTCAAAGGCAATTGCCCGGACCTGGAAAATATCATTATAGTGGGAGGAGCGAGCGAGGGGCATCTGGACTTCGATGAATTATTGGACAAGGCATCGGTCGATCTGGAAATGGAGCCGACAAAATACGATGACATGGCCTTCTTCTGCTATACCTCGGGCACCACTGGACCACCAAAGGGAGCGGTCCACCTCCACCGATGGACCATAGGCAATGACCCGGATGCCATGTTCTGGAACCACTATCAGGAGGGTGACATACTGGGCCACACCGGAGACCTCAATTGGATCTTCCCGCTGGGCAATGGCTTCTTGTATGCATGGAGACACGGTATGACCACCTTCACCTACAATGGAAGGTTCTCTCCCGAGAAGTGGTTCGACCTCATTCAGAAGTACAAGATAACGAATTTGGCATCGGTTCCAACATGTTACAGGATGTTCCTTCAGCTTGAGGGATTCGAGAAGAAGTGGGATCTTTCATCCCTGAGGCACTGTATAAGTGCGGGCGAGCCTCTCAATCCCGAGGTCGTGACCGCGTGGAAGAAGCTTCTGGGGATCGATATTCTGGATGGCATCGGCATGACCGAGTGCATGGTGTATCTCTCAAACCAGAGGGACATGATGATCAAGCCAGGCTCGTGTGGAAAACCACAGCCAGGCCATAACTGCGCCGTTGTGGATGATGACGGAAATATCCTCGGACCAAGAGAGGAGGGGAATCTGGCCATCAAGGACGATGACCCAGGACTCTTTAGAGAATATTGGAACAAACCGGGTAAGACCTCAGAGGTCTTCCAGAACGGATGGTTCCTGACTGGTGACACCCTTTACACGGACGAGGATGGATATTACTGGTTCGCTGGAAGAGGAGATGACCTCATCATGACAGCCGGATACCGTGTTTCACCCTTTGATGTAGAATCAGCCGTGAACAGCCACCCCGCTGTGCTGGAATCAGCCGCTGTGGCCTCACCGGATGAGATAAGAGGCGTGATAGTCAAGTCATTCATCATTCTCAATGAGGGATTCGAGCCCAGTGATGAGCTGGCCAAGGAGATACAGGCCCACACCAAGGCCATGATAGCCGCCTATGAGTATCCTCGTGTGATCGAGTTCCCGAAGGAGCTTCCAAAGACCCCGAGCGGCAAGACCAAGAGAAAGGTCCTTCGTGAAGCGGAGATCGAGAAGTTCAAGGCCAATAAAGGTCAATAATTGATTGAAAGAAAGAAAATACCAGGCTGTTACAACAACAGCCTGGCTTTATTTTATTAGGTTTCAGACTGCCTCAGGCCACGCCCAATATTCCCAGGAGTTCTTCGCCATAGGTGGAGGCCTTGACCTCTCCTATTCCGTATATCTCCTTGAGGTCCTCCATTGTCTGGGGGTTCCTGATGGCCAGATCCTCGATGGTCTTGTTCTGGAGCACGATGTACAGAGGAACGCCTATCTCGTTCGACCGGGCACGCCTCCATTCTCTCAGTTTATCGAATCTCATGGATATGTCCTCCGCATCACTGGCATTGTTTATGTGCCCGAGCTGGACATCCGCTCCCATCTCGAAGTCCTCCAGGGTCTCATCACCTTTGGGCGTGATGTGGAGAGTGGGGTACTGCTCATCTTCGGGTATCGAGAGGTATTCCTCATCAATGAGCCAGTCTATGAGAATGAGTATCTCCTTCTGTGATAATCCACGGGCTACGCCGTAGGATCTCAGCTCGTCGATACCCATGGTCAGGACACACTTGGATGTGGAACCACTCAGCAACCTGGCGATCCTCATTCGACCATAGCGGCCGTTCATCTCGCTCACTGATCTGAGGATGGTGAGTGCGAGGCTGTCGATATCCTGCTTTCCCGGAACCCCACATAGGCCATGGACCTCCTCGAACCTGAGGGACAGGTACTGGCCATCATCTGTGGATGCGATGAGCTCTATCTCGGAATCCACCATATTGCGGGACATTGATGTTTCCGCTCCTGAGCCTATGTAGCAGATGGGTCTGATACCTTGGCTCAGGTTCTGCACTATCACGCTTCCATTGGGGCGGATTAGTGCCAGCATCTCACCGGCGAACTCCTTGGAGACATCCTCATTATGGTAGTCGCCTATGGCTGAGCCGATGACCACGATGGTCTGCAGATTGGTACCCTCTGGGCCCGTACTGTTGATGGCGTTCGTTTCGTTCTCTGTGCTTGCATTTGTGTTTTCGTTTGTTTGTTTTTCGGTTTTCATTATATCACCGTTTTTTTGCTCTCGTGGAAAGTTGGTTTTCCGCGATAGTCTGCTTCTCTGTGTTTTGGAAGCTTGAGACGAAAAATGAGGGTAGAGTACTTAATGAACTTTAATTCAGGTAACCTAAATGTAGTATGAACTCACCTGGAGAAAACCTTGGTATTTGAGGGTGATAAAAAAGAGCTGGCACTGCTGGGAATATATTCAAAATGCTCCTACTATGTAGGATCTAATTATTATCTCTAACTCTCTCTTTCAAAAGCCTGAGAAAGATCCTGGCCCCATCTGAGAATGAATTTAATTTTGTCTCATTGGGCCTGCAGTCGTAAAATATGGGTATCTCTCCGACCTTGAAGCCCTGTTTAATGCACTTCGCATACATCTCGGCCTCTATATCGAAGTTGTCGGCATTCAGATTCAGTTGGTCTATGACCTCGTCCTTGAAGCCCCACAGACCGGTACAGACATCCGATGCCTTGTGGCCATTGGGGAACAGGACATTGGCCGTTATATTGATCGCCCTGTTGCCAACATAGTTGAGGGTGGTCATCGCACCTTTTTTGACAGAGCCATTCAAACGCGAACCGAGCACGACATCGTAGCCGTTCTCCAGCATTGGAAGCATGGTCAATATTTCCCTTGGTTTGTATGTATTATCAGCATCCAACATGAAAAGGAACTTGCCCTCAAAGGATTCGAAAGCCGTCTGGACCGCATCGCCCTTGCCAATGCCCTTCTGCTTGACCAGTCTGGCTCCCTTGGAGATGGCTATCTCTCCAGTTCCATCGGTGCTGTGGCCATCTACTACCATGATATTAACATCATATCCTCTGGCCTTGATCTCGTCAATAGGGATATTGTCTATGACTGAACCAATGGTCTCTGCTTCATTCAAAGCAGGCAATAGAATACATATAGTCTTGTCGTGCATATGTTCCATCCCATAAGTCCCTAAATTGTATTTATATTTAAAAGTATCTACATTTTAATTACCCATTCACATTAATTAATTAATGATTATTTAGTAAAATTATCATGTATTGGGGATCGGGTCCATATAGTCTGATAATACAACGGCACAATCTTTATATAGGGGTGTCCGTATAGAGTAATACTGAGTATACAACTCCAAGTTGTTAAGTTGGTGATTATAAATGGATGACGCGGACCTTGACATGATACTGGCCATCATAGGCAATCCCACCCGCAGGAGCATACTTAGGAAACTTTCCAGGGAAACCCATTATCCCCTTCAACTCTCTCGAGAGTTGAACATCAGCCAGCAATCCATAATGAAGCATCTGAAGGTCCTTGAGGATCATGACATGGTCATGTCCATTGTTCAAAAAAGTGATTCTGGTGGGCCTCCTAGGAAATACTATGTTTCGACCAGCAGATTCTCCATAGTAATAGACATCGCACCCAGCGTCTTCAATGAACAGATCAGGGTTTTCGAGATAGTTCCTGAAAGCAGAGAGCTATTATCCGAAAAGGAGGAGCTGGACAAGAGGGAAATGGCTGAAAAAAGAGAGCTATTGATAGG
>JAGLQE010000062.1 GCA_023137005.1 Thermoplasmata archaeon | reverse complement strand
GTGAACTTCTTCTTCATATCCTCGGTGACTGGGATCTCCCTGATCTCCTTGGTCGTCAGGTCCACGTACAGTGTGCGGCCAGCATAGCCCTTGACTATGGGCTTTTTCTCGTAAACATACTCGGCCAGAACTTTGTGGCTCGCTCTCAGGGCATCCAGGTCCCACTTGTGTTCCGTGTTCCCGGTCTGGAAGCCAGTTGCCCGGTTTCCGATCAATTTCGCGTCAGCTTTACAATTCTCATCACTCATTCGCAAACCCCCTGCTTGTGGTATACGACCTCTTCAATATCATCCAGTTCAACTTCCACCAGTTCCAGCGCGCCATTGGGGCAAGCCTCGACGCACTTGCCGCATGATATGCACTTGAATGGTGTTATGACCTCGGGAGCCCTCATCATCACGCCCTGGGGACAGAATCCCACACAGGCCTGGCACCCGATGCACGTTTTCTTGCTCAGCACCACGATGCCGCTGTTCAGGCGCTTCAGCGCCTGAACAGGACACATATCGATGCACAATCCACAATGGTTGCAGACCTCCATATCGTAGCCCTGGGCTCCTTTCACGATGGTGATAGCGGACCATTCTCCGCCCTTGTCATTCTTGAAATGGACATTTGAGCATGCTTTCTCGCATTCTCTGGAGCCATCACATTTCTCTGGGTAGAATTTTAGGATCTTTACAGTTGCCATCTTCAATCCCCCTAAAGGTAGAATATTGCGAACACCGCGATCCAGCAGAAGGCTGTGACACTCGATGCTATACCGTAATAATGCACTTTCTTTATTCCGGCGAAGTCAATGTTCAATTGCTTGACCATGACGGCCACTGGCAATGCCACGCCGCCCAGTGCTGCTGCGAAGAATCCCCTGCCTAGTATGAGGGGCAGAACTGCTCCGAAATTGGAGAAGTTGAACGCACCTGTGGTGATGACTGGTGTGAATATCTGGGTGAACATGTAGCCGGTCGTGTATATCGTGAAACCAGCGATGACACCGAGGAAAGCAAGTGTCTTGGCTTCCATCATATTTTTACTTCCAGAAAGGCGAATATCGAACATCGGCCTGTTGAATATGAGCTCGAACACGATACCCTCAGCCGCTATGGCCAGTGCCGAGCAGATGACACAGGAACCAATGGGTGCCCAGTATCTTAGAAGTCCGGCAACAAGGGCCATGCCCAATTGCATGCCCAGAATATTGTACGTTCTCCTGGTATAGGCCATAAGCCCAAGTCCGACCAGCCCTCCGAGAAGAGCTCCCATCGGAAAGTTATCCAGGGCATTGCCGAACTTCACGCCACCAAGTGTGCATTCAAGCAGTCCCCATATCGATCCAAATACTATGATCCCTGCTAGGATCTTGTAATTGTCTAGTTTGTCTTTCATATCTCAACCACCTCTATTCTGATGATATTTCTGATCTTGTATTTGCTTGTCAGGTCGGGGAAGACGCTCATATTGTCCTCCAGTACCAGGTATCCATTCTGGATATTGGTCCAGTTGACATCCTTTGAGTATCCGTCCACTCCGGTTATCGTGTAAGTCTTATTGGCCAGGTCCGTGAAGCCCGCATGCTCCAGAACCGCTGTGATATTGATCCCGTCATAGGTGTCCGTGCCACTGGTGAACGATGTCGCCGTCAGGTCATCGAATACCCCATCCCAGGTCATCTCCACGCTGGAATCCCATGAACCATTGGGGTCAACGAAGGCCAGGGGTCCCAGGGCGATCTGATTTATCGACACCACGTACTTGACCTTGAACGCGCTGGTCAGGTGTGGGAAGTGCGTCATCGAGTCTTCCTCAAGTATAATGCCCTGCATCATGTCCACCCATGATACATTCTTCTGCCACCCATCATCAGCGATTATGGTGAAAAGAGTCTCATTCTTATCCTCATCCAGCTCGTCGCCAAAAGATGTTAGATTCAGGATATCACTTAGCGATATTCCCTCTTTTCCATCCACGGTCTTCATGTCCAGATCCTCAGCCAGTTCCTCCCAAGAATAATCCTGGCCATTGAATTCCATCGTGTTCTCGGAATTATCGCCCTCACCATCTGGGATGACAACATAAATGATCCCAACAATGATGACAGCCACAACGATCAGTGCAATCCCGATACCTAAATTATTGCCCATCTTCAACACCTCTTAATCAACAGTTTATACAAACGATATCTATTGTCACCAGGTCCCTGACCCAGAAGCTCTTTGTCTGTTCTGTGAATACCACTTTTTTATCCTCCAGAACAATATACCCAGTATCCACATCGTCCCAATCCACATCCTTCTGGTAGCCGTCGGCTCCCGTGAATTTATACTGGTAATTCTCATGATCCTGGATATCCGCGTTCTCAATTATGTCACTGAGTTTTATCCCCTCGAAGTCCAGGTCCCCGACACTGAATGCGACAATGTCATAATCATTCTCGATATCATCCCATGTGAAATCCACGCCATTGACGACGATCTTGTTCGTGTCGCCCTGGGGAACCAGTGTGTAGGCGAAGGCCACGCACGATGTCACCAGTATCACGACAGCCACGATGCCGAGTATGAGATTCAACCGTTTGATATCCATCATCGGCCCCAACATTGACATTGCATTCATAAATGTTTGGTACATTGCGCGAACGGGTGTGCGGGTGTTAACAATATATTACAAAATACGCGAAGGTGTGCGTGTACCCAAACAATAAATAGCCGAATAGTATATTCAAATACATAGCCCAAATTTGACATTCGGTGTCTATGGCAGTTTCAGTGTTTGGTCAGCCAAACACTGAAATGTCAAACTTGGGCCAGGATGGATGGGTATGAAAAAGGCAATGATAATTCTGTTAAGCGTGATGATGTTCACGAGCATGTTGATAATTCCGGGTAATACTGGAGATGTGGAAGCTGGTGCTCCGGAGATCGAATCCCTGCTCACGCCTCATGCACCTGTGAGGATCAACAATAACACGGATTTTGCTACTCTTGGCCTCAATGGGAGTGGAACTCCAGTAGACCCCTGGATCATAGAGAATTGGGATATCAATGGAACTGGTGTTGGGTATTGCCTGTATATTGGGAATACCACAGAGAATTTTGTGGTGAGGAATTGCAGTTTTCATGATGCAATGGTAAATCAAGATGCAATGACACTATGGAAGGCTGATAATGGTAGAATTGTTAATACAACCTTCACATTGAATGATTTCAATGGATTCATGGCCACAGAATGTACAAACATCACTATAGAGAACTCAACAGCATCCTACAACTGGAACTATGGCCTAAGATTTACTCTATCTGATAATTGCAATATTTCAAATTCCAATATATTCTCCAACGATTTTCCATCATACGGACTGTTTATTGATGATTCACTGAATTTTAACATCACATCAAACACCTTCATGTATGATGGCATTCAGATTTCAAGCCCAATAATCAATGAATGGACCAGTCATCATATTGACACATCTAATACGGTGGATGGTAAGCCAATATACTTCATGAAGGACCAAATCGGAGGTTCAGTACCAACCGGTGCCGGTCAAGTGATCATGGCCAATTGCACAGGTATGACAGTGGAAAACCAGGTTATATCAAATGGTGCGGATGGATTAACTCTAGCTTTTTCGGATAATAATACCATTACAAACAACAGTTTTGTGAATAATATGAGGGGAGTTCATTTAACGTATGACAGTTACAATAATACGATATTTTTAAACAATTTCTTTGATAATACCATAAATGCTCTGGACTTAGTCTGTACAAATTTCTGGAACGAGTCATACCCCATTGGGGGAAACTACTGGTCAGACTATAATGGTGAGGATTTATTATCTGGACCTGGCCAAGATATGCTAGGCAGTGATGGTTTCGGAGATACAAACTATTCAAGTCTCCATTGGCCAATAAATTACTCGGCTGTTGATCATTATCCCCTATTCTACCCCACCAACCACACAGATGCCATCAACCCCAACTCAACAGTAGATGCAATCATCCCCTACTGGCTTAACTCCCCATATGACATCACAGCCAATGCCAGCGACAATGAGACCTGGATATCCAACATCACTCTCCACTACCGATTCTCCACCGATAATACCACCTTCGGCTCCTGGATCGAGTTCGGCATGGATGAAGCATATTCATGGAACTGGACCTTTGATTTCCCAGAGGGAGAGGGATACTACGAATTCTACTCAATAGCCATCGATGCCTTCAACAACACCGAGCTGGCCCCCGCAACCGCTGATGCCTTCCTCGCCTACGACACCACCCTGCCCGAGTCCGAGATATTCCAGCCCGACACCTTCTGGCTCAATAATCGGACCATCTACCTGGATTGGAACGCTAGTGACAGTCTGAGCGGTTTCGGCGATCTGACCACTGGAACTTTCCCATCCCACGAGAACGTGGATATGTGGACGCGTTATAGCGCGGACAATACCACCTGGACACCCTGGACACTGGCAGTCGAGAACATGTGGAATGGCTCCGTGTTCAATCACACGGTGCTTCTGGACGGATATTATCAATTCTACTCCATAGCACAGGATCTGGCTAATAACACCGAGCTGGCCCCAACAGAATACGATGTGTTCGTGGGGTTCGATGCAGTTCTTCCGATTGCCAAAGCCGGAGACAATCAGACCATCAGCCAATACGATCAGGTGATATTCGATGCTGCTGATTCCACGGACAGTATGGGGATCGTGAACTACACCTGGACATTCAATTACGCCTCCCAGGACCTTGTGGTGAACATGGAGAAGTTCAACTTCACCTTCAATCATTATGGGCATTATGAGATAACCCTGGAAGTGAGGGACGGGGCCGGGAACTCGGCAACCGACACTCTCTGGGTCACGGTGCTTGATACCGAGGATCCCATCGCGGATGCTGGGGAGGACCAGGAATCTGATATTGATATTTGGATAACCTTTGATGGCTCAGGCTCCACAGATAATGTGGCTGTATTCACCTATACCTGGACCTTTGTCTACAATGGAAGCATCGTCACACTGGATGGCATGTATCCGAAATTCAAGTTCGCCGAGCACGACACATACGATGTCACCCTCACGATCACGGACGAGGCTGGGAACTCGGATACTGACACCATGCAGGTGTATGTCGCGGAGGATATCACCCAATCCGGCAGTAGCTTTGCCTGGATAGTCGTGGTCTTCGTACTGGTCCTCATGGTGGCCGCATTGGGCATAATGATGTTCTATTTCAAGAAGGGGACTCAGACCCAGATGGATGATAGGGATAGACGAGAGGCCAGGTCGCACAGGGAAGATCAGTATGAGGATGAGTACGAAGATGATGATAGGTATTGATGGACCTGTAGTTTGTTAAGCCGGGTGTGGCATTGGGTATAATGTCCAAAGGATGAAGACACCCCCGCTTCTTTATTGCTCCCACCATCCCACAGTGCTGGTTCATCAACCCCTACCGTATTGGGTCGATATTGTACCCCTACTTCTTCTTCAAAAATCCATTGTCAATGGCCCAATTATAATTGTCCAGCTCTCCTTCGGGTATCTTTATCCTATCGCCCTTCTGGTACTTCTTTCCCGAGCCCCAGTCCGTGAACTTCTTGGTCGCCTCGTACCTATCTCCACCAGTGGATAGCCTGGCCTTCCCCGCTTTCTTCCGGTATGCGGAATAATTGCCGCTGAAGGTTGTCAGTGCGCCATCTTTCAGATCGAATATGGTCTCGGCCACATTGTCTAAAAGGGCTCGGTCGTGGGTTATGACCATCACGGTCCCCTCATAACCCAGCAGGGCCTTCTCCACCGAGGCCTTGGCATATAGATC
>JAGLQE010000061.1 GCA_023137005.1 Thermoplasmata archaeon | reverse complement strand
GATGCCTGGGCGACCTTGACATTGGCCTTGACGGCCATTCTCATACCGTAGTATCCCACTGCGGCCGAGAAACCAGCACCCATCACGAATGCCAGCATACGGCCCATGGATATGAGGAACCAGTCCTGATCTGTGCCTGTAAAGCTATCCGGCATGCCAGCATAGGCTGTCATGAACAGGGCTGCGGCAAGTATGACCACAACGATAGCCACGGTCTTCAACTGCTTTCTCAAATAAGTCTCTGCGCCTTCCTGGATCCAACCGGATATCTCCTGCATCTTGGCGGTACCATTAGGTTGCTTGTCCACCCATCTTTTCAAGAGAAATGCGTACAGTAGTCCAGATAACGCAACGAACATGGTTATCCACAATGCTATTACTTCAAAGTCACTGGCTCCTTCAAGGAACATATATACACCATCCTAACTTCTATCTACCTACCCAAGTTTGACATTTCAGAGTTTGATTTTAAAACTCTGGATTTTCTATCTATGCCGAATGTCAAATTTGGGTCACTACGGTCTTATACTGTTTTTTGCCCGATAGCCCTTCTTATATATAACAATAATTGGTAGTTAACTATGTTATTTCATATTCTATTTTTTTTAATACAGCATAATGATTATCACAAGCAATATACCTGTCCAGTATCTTGAACTCTGTATTTTCGAGTAGGTCATCGAACTCCTTTTCTGAGAAAAGATGATAGTATCTCATGAATTTCTTATCATTATTGACACCGCCCTCTCCTTTTAATGTCCAGGGAAGTAATATATCCCCCTCTTCCCAGCCATCTCCTATGGCTGACTGGCCATCCGCCAATTCCTTCTTAAATTTCTCCTGCTCCCTCGCCCACGCACTAACTAGGCACATTCCCCCTGGTCGGAGAACACGGTATATCTCTTTTAAAGAATTCAACCTGGCTTCCTGCGATGGAAGATGATGAAGGGTGGCAATGAAGATAATTGCATCCAGCTCATTATCCTTCAGAGGAATGAACTCGGCATCCCCGCCCATCAGGTGAAACTCCGCTTCAGGGACTTCCTCCAATGTCCTGCGCCGGGTTATTTCCAATTGGCCTCGAGATATATCAAGACCAATACCCCTCATGCCCTTTGAAGTGAGGTGCCGCAGATTTCGCCCATTCCCACATCCGAGATCGAGGATCAAGGAGCCCGGTTTGAGCCTTTCCGCGAACTTCATTGTCTCGGGCCAGGGCTTGTATCTGGTGAGATCGAAGTGCCTGGCTATGGAATCATAGGTATGTACCATTTGCTTCTTGGACTTGGCCGGTTGTTCTTGCATCGACATTGCATATTGACTCCATGAAGATATAGATTGTGAAGGGTGGTGGGAGCGATAAAGTGGCAAGGCATATGATAGTAAGCATAGCATTTATCAGCAAACATGCCCCGCCTGAAGAAAATT
>JAGLQE010000060.1 GCA_023137005.1 Thermoplasmata archaeon | reverse complement strand
ATCAGGCCTCCGGTCTCAAGAGTATCTGTAACTTTCTTCAGATCTTCCTGTGCCAGCTCTTGGCCATCCTTGATAATGAATGTCTCAGACATGTCCACCGAACTCTCTAAGATATCTAAGGCTCATGCCGATGTGCTTTGCTCCATTTTCCTTGACGGGCATCCCATGGCCAGGGTAGAGCCCCTGAATTGGTAGCTTTGCCAGTCCCTCGATCGACCTCAGCAAGGCTGGATAATCACCGGTTGGCAGATCCCATCTTCCAACTCCGCCTTCTGTGAATACTGTATCTCCGGAGAATAGATCATCATCTTTCGAAATCAGGCATATGCCCCCCTCGGTGTGTCCCGGTGTCTGGATGATCTTCAGTGTCTGGCCTTCCCCTATGTCGATCTCATCCCCATCTTCAAGATCCTCCACCTCCATCGGATGGACCTTGGTGCCGAACATCCGGCCTCCCGTGGTCTCTGGATCCCCAGTTCTCAGGGCCTTTGCCTCATCCTTTTGAGCATAGATCGTGCCCCCGAACTCTGCCTGTATGACCAGTGCCCCGCCTATATGGTCCACATGTCTGTGGGTGAGTATTATCCTGTCCAACTGCCGCCCATTAAGAGCCTCCTTGATCTGGGGGCCAATATGTGTGAGTGAAGCATCCCAGCCAGTATCTATCATCACGGGTTTTTCACAATCTATGAGGAAGATATTTCCGCTGAACCCGCCTCCTTCAATAAAATGCACCTTCATCATATTGGCATAATGACGATGGTGGTATAAATGGTTATTGAGATAGGAGGAGGTGAAATGAAAATCATTCATCCCTATCTTTTATAAATCACAAGTCTCTTAACCCATCATATGACTGCCAGGGCATACCTGAGAAACTTCCAGACCAAGGGCCAGATCAAGGCCGAGATGCAGAGGATAGGTGTGGATCCTGAGGGACTGGACATAATGGCTCCCAAGGGCATTCATCACACGATATTGCTTAAAGAAGTGAATTCCAGAGCGGCCAATATCATCAAACAGGAATTTCTCAGCAAGGATGGGGAAGCCGCCCTAGCCTATCATTGTCTATCAGACCTGGACAAGTGCAGTGACATGATCCTCATGGCCACGGAAAGGCAGTACCGGGCTATAATACGGAAGTTCCGCAAACAGCCCTTTGGCCTGGCAGGATTGGCAGTTGAGCTTGAGCTTATTTTGAACAATCTTTCCATTTCCAGGGAGATCGAGATCCAGTGTGGGGGCAAGACCCTGAACGCGGATGACCACACTCTGATAATGGGAATACTCAATGTCACCCCGGATTCCTTTTCGGATGGTTATTCCGATCTGGAGGGGGCTGTTGCCCATGGTGTCAGGATGGCCGAGGAAGGTGCTGATATCATCGATGTGGGTGGAGAGTCCACCCGGCCCGGCTCGACTCCAGTGAGCCTTGATGAGGAACTGAGCAGGGTGATCCCGGTGATCGAGTCCCTGGCCAAGAAGATCGATATCCCCATCTCGATCGACACATCCAAGCCAGAGGTCGCAAGGGCGGCCATAGAGGCTGGTGCAACCATGATCAATGACGTGACAGGCCTCTCCAACCCGGATATGGCCAGTCTAACTGCCGAGAAAAAGGTCCCGGTCATCATCATGCATATGCAGGGAGATCCTGGAACCATGCAATCCAATCCCCAGTACGACGATGTCGTGGACGATATCATCGAGTTCTTCAGAAATAGAATGATAATGGCCGAGGAACATGGCCTTGAGAGAAACCAGATCATCATTGACCCTGGGATCGGCTTTGGCAAGACCCTGGAGCACAATCTGGAGATCCTGAGGAGATTGGGAGAGCTTCGAGTATTGGGGCTTCCTATCCTGGTGGGAACATCCCGGAAATCCTTCATCGGCAAGTTGCAGGGAACAGAGGTGGATGAAAGGCTGGAAGGTAGCCTGGCCGCTTCTGTTATCTCAGCTCAGAAGGGAGCTCATATTGTCAGGGTACATGATGTGCGGGAGACCAGGATGGCCCTTCTGGTGAGTGATGCCATAACCCGTCAGTCATGAATCCGAGCTCCCTCACCCTTGAGAAAAATAACCCAACAAATTAATATACTCCAATCCACATACAACGAACATCAGTTTAGAAAGGTGAAATAATGATATTTGTAACAATGATAGAGACCACGCCTGGAACGTATGAGGAATCATTGAGGGCCATGAAGCGCCTGAAGATTCCGGAGAATATCAAGATAAGAGAGTTCTTAGGGCTATTTGGTGGCGTGGACGTAATAATTGTTTTCGAGGCCGAGGACCAGAAGGATGCTGTTGATTTCATATCAAATATAGCTTGCTATGTTGAGTGTAAAACGTCCTTCGCTCTGCCCATCGATGAGTTTACCTGGACACGGTAATCACGACCTCACTCATTGCCAACAGAACTGGATCCATTATGATCTAATTCTCCGGTGGTGGTGGGGGCGGTGTCTGTGTGTACTCCACGGTCTCTGCAGGCTGGGCTACTGTTTCCTCTCTTATTGCGCTGATCTGTTCTGTCTCGACCTGCACATCGGCTCTCAGCATCTTGATCTCATTCTGCATTTTGAAAAGCAAATGAGCCACTATGGCAAAGGTAAGGCCAACAAGGACTATTGTCAGTGTGACAAGCAAGGCTAACATCTCCAGATCTATTCCCTCTAAAAACATATAGGTCATATTCTTCATCCTCCTGAACATAAATCGGCATCTATCTATTAATAATTTTACTTTTCATGTTCTAATATTAGATACAGGCCCCACAAAAGTATAAACTTCTTACCGCGATACTACCCCGTGGCGAACTCCAAGGCACGTAAGCAAAAGATCATAAAACGATATGACAAAATGAGCAAATATTATGACTCTCTGGATTCGGGAATATCCCAGGCTTCGGTGAACCGGCGTAAGCTGGCCGTCAAGTTCCTCAATATTGAGCCGGATCATCTCATTTTGGATGTGGGAACCGGCAGTGGTGTCATCCTTCCGGTCATCGCCCGTAAGCTGGTGACAGGCAAGGTGATCGGCATCGATCTCTCTACCGGAATGCTGGATAAGGCCAGGGAGAATATCCCAGAAGAATTTCGAGGCCGGGTGGAATTGAAGGAGGATGATGTGGAGGCCATGTCCTTCCCGGATGATCATTTTGATTCACTAATCACGACCTACACCCTTACCACGGTTCCAGAGCCCAGAATGATGATGGAAGAGTGTTACAGAGTTCTGAAGCCAGGAGGGATATTCGTCATGCTGGATACCGGCCCTCCGAGTAAGAAACATGGCTATCCCATCTATTGGTGGATGCGGCTTTCCGCGGCTTTATTCGGATACACTTTCATTAATAGACGATATACTGATTATCTACATTCGGGTTTCGAGGTCATAGGGGAGGAGAGGTTCTATGGCACTACTGTTTATATTGTGGTTTTGAGGAAAAAGGGGTGA
>JAGLQE010000006.1 GCA_023137005.1 Thermoplasmata archaeon | reverse complement strand
AGGAGAGATTGAAGGGATTCTGATCCCCTCGATATTCCTACTTAGAATATTTAATTAATATGATCTAAGCTATTCTTTGCTATTCTAGGATATCTTAGCCAGCTCTTCTTCCACTCTGTCAAATAATACCTTTGCATCTATATCTTTAAAGATACTGCTGGCTTTCTTCAACATCTCTCTTGCCTTTGCCTTGTCCTTTTTATCAATGTACATCAGGCCCCAATCCCGGTATAATAAAGCACTATTGAAGGGTGATTTCAAGATATTGGAGATCCTTTCGCATTCTTTGAAGTTCTTCTCGGACTCCTCCCAATCTTTTTTGATCCTGTATACCAGTCCCAGATTTCTATATACATAGCTTATGCCCATAGTATCGTCAATGCTCATCAGTAGTTCAAGGGCCTCTTCCAGCATCGGGATCGCCTCATCCACCTTCCCCTGATTGGCCAGTACCTCGCCAGAATTGAACAGAGACCAACCCTGAAATTGTTTATGGTTCTGTATCTTGGCTGTCTCTCTACAAAGTGCCAGATACTCCAGAGCCTTATCCCATTCCTCCATTTTCATGTATATATCGCCTATATTATTGTATGCTCGGGCTATCTGTTCATGATCATTGATATCCTTGAAATAAGCAAGGCTGGAAGTAAAATACTCCAGAGATTCTTTCAGATTACCGATCTCACTGTGCACCAGGCCTAATTCGACATGAACAAGACCAGTTGTCCTCTTGTCCTCTGTAGTGATCGCATAATCCATGGCCTTCCCGAGATATTCGAGTGCGGTATCATATTCCGATATCCTCCAGTGCACGTATCCGATCCCTCTTTCTGCATTGACCATGCCCAGAGGATAATTGATCTTTTCAGAAAGTTCATAGCTCAGTTCGAAGTACTTTATGGCCTCTTCCCAATCGCTTCGGCTTATGTGGATCTGGCCTATGCCCTTGTAGGCATCGCTGAGCTTAAGGTCATCACCTAGGTTCTTACTCAATCTCCTGACCTTTTCATAATGCTCGAATGCCTCGTCCCAATCACTGACAGAGTAACACAGGTTCGCGATCCTTGAATGAACCCCCAGTAATCTTTTCTCATATCCCGGATCACTTCTATTACCCTGGATAACCTTGAGCTCCGCTATCAGTTTGATCTTCTGAATGTCCTTGCCAACCTTCTGGGCTTTTTCATCCCCCACCATCGGCCGCAGTGCGCGAACCATCCTTTGGGAAATGAATGCAAGGTCATTGGCCCTGATCTGCTCGGGTATGACACCCAGTTCCTGGCATTGTTCATTCAACACTCTGCTACCCATCTCTCCAAGCTCTTTAATAAGGACTTGCCTAACCTCTATCCCCAGACTTCGATTATCCACTGTATCTTCCTCCCTTATATTTTCAGCTCGCCCTCTTTCATGATGATGACATTGTCTATCACCATGGTCGGGTTCTTTATCAAACCAACAAGGTGAACAGCTGACTTCACCCTGCCTCCGAACATGGAATTGTCCCCGAAGC
>JAGLQE010000059.1 GCA_023137005.1 Thermoplasmata archaeon | reverse complement strand
ATATTGGCTGGTAGAAAGATGAGGCGCGATATGTCCCTCTTCACATACGCTTTCCTGGTCTACGCATGGTGCTTTGTATTCCTTTTCATACTCTGCCTGATCACATCCACCACCATCTACCCGTATCCGAAAAGTGAATTATTATTATTCATACTCATGGCCGCGATCCCCGGTATACTGGGCCACACACTTTACAATTGGTCACTGAAGCACGTTAGTGCTTCAGTGGTCTCCGTCAGCCTCTTGGGGGAACCCATAGGCTCCTCCATACTGGCCTTCCTTCTTCTGGGTGAGGCCCCCACATCCATTCTCGTGATCATTGGCGGAGGATTGACCCTGGTAGGTATTGGATTGACCATCTGGAAGAAGAGGCTGGGCAAGAAGAATAGGAAGACAAAGGTATATCACGTGTGAACTATGTTTTCCGAACTAACTGTTCTTCGATCCATTATATTTCGATCCGTTATTTCTAGACCCATTGTTTTTCTTCCCATTGTTTTTGGATCCTGAATACGTGATATACTCGATACCACCCGCGGTGATCAGTCGCAATAGATTGAATTGATTCTTGATGCCTTTGTTCGTTGCCAGTAATTTGGCCGCAATTCTTAGACTGTTCATTTTTGAGGAACTCTCTTGCCCATTCCCATTGACCTTGAAATCATTTAATTCCGCGTCAAAATTCATTGTGACCTTCCTTGCATCTACCTTCCCCGGAATCACTTGAATATGCTCTACTGCATCTTTCGAGGTCTTGATGATCCAGCTCACCAGAGGTTCACCATTATCTCTCATTGTCAATTGGATGGTCTGCGGCCCAAGTAGATACAAGAATCGGGACATTTCTATGATATTATGAATTCCAAATCTCTCTGTGTATGTCTTGACCGTCGGGTCCGGCGATACCTCGAAGAACTGTTGCATATGCCGATTGAAATTATCTCCCTGAAGCTGAGTGCCCGCATCCAATGAGAATTTAATATCATCCATTCTCTCCTTGATGAATTCCATTATAGATAGCCGCCTGTCCATGAAATTCTTGTCACCCTCTCCGATAGGTTCCTTTGCATCCAATGCCCACATATTGTTCTCTTTAATTATCCTCAGACGTTCCCTTTCAAAGAACCTGTCCGCGGTCCAGAATTTGGCCATGCAGATGGATGCTAGCTCCTCGATCCTCTCGCTTGAGATATGCTCTAATTCGTATACGGAATGCATCTCATCGAACCGGTTCCAGTCGGTTTCGAATATCAGTCCCTCCTCATCCAGTCCGTCATAGAATTTTGTATCCGGATACGGGGTCGCAATACCAAATGCACTGCTCACGATACCAAGTTTCTTGGCATAAGCCGGAAATTGCAGTATTTCCTCTTCTGTCTGGCCTGGCAAGCCGATAACAAATGTTCCACCCGCACTACCTCCCCATTTTTTGATATTGTTCACAGCATTGATGTGCATCTCTGGTTTAACTCCCTTGGACGTGTCATCAAGATCTTTCATATTCGGGCTTTCGATCCCCATCTCGAAGTTCGCAATACCTACTCCAATCATCTTCCTAACAATATCCGGGTGCTTTGCCATGGAATCCGGTCTGACCTTTGCAATGAAACCGATATCCAGCTTATGACTGGCCAATAGCTCACAAAGTCTCTCGACCAGCTCGGGTCTGCCCATGAAATGAGGATCCGTGATCTCAATGCTGAGTGGTTTTCCATCATGGAACTTGACGATCTCCAATATCTCCTCCATGACCTTCTCTGGAGAACGATATCGCTGATTACTACCGCTCATTGTGGGCTCACAACAAAAGCTGCATCTTCCCCAGCAACCTCTTGAAGTTGTGATTACATCATGCTCTTTTCCATTGGCCAAGGATAGATAATATTTGTATCGGCGAAGATGTCGAGCAGGGAATGGCAGGCTGTCCAGATCTTCGATGAAATCTTGATCTGGATTGTGAATTATTTCACCGTCATCCCTGTAGGAGATACCTTTGACTCCCTTTGCGTTTCCTTTTTTCACCAGTTCCTTGAATGCCCGTTCCCCCTCACCCCGGATGATGAAATCGACCTCTGGGTGTGAGAGCAATTCATCGGGAATTGCAGATGGGTGATACCCTCCAAGAATAGTAGCTATGCCTCGATCATGTGCCATCTTCGCGATCTCAAAACCTTCTGTGTGCTCTGTCGCGGACATCGATATTCCAACAAGATCTGGCTTAAGTTCATCCAGATATCGTTTGACGGTCTCATGTATTGGCTTTGGCTCCATCTCCAGATCTATTATGTTGATCTCATCTACATCATTTTCAATATAAGCAGCGATGTACTCGAGCCCGGTGGGAATTATATCAAATGCAAA
>JAGLQE010000058.1 GCA_023137005.1 Thermoplasmata archaeon | reverse complement strand
CAGCCAGCAATCCATAATGAAGCATCTGAAAGTTCTTGAGGATAATGACATGGTCATGTCCATTGTTCAAAAAAGTGATTCTGGTGGGCCTCCGAGGAAATACTATGTTTCGACCAGTAGATTCTCTATAGTAATAGACATTGCACCCAGCATCTTCAATGAACAGATCAGGGTTTTCGAGATAGTTCCTGAAAGCAGAGAGCTATTATCCGAAAAGGAGGAGCTGGACAAGAGGGAAATGGCTGAAAAAAGAGAGCTATTGATAGGTTTGGCTGCCACCATAGGAGAGATAAATCAGAGAATTCGGGATGTCGAGGAGGAAAGGCGAGAGCTCATGTTGGAGAAAGAGACCAGCATGAAGGTGGCCTATGAACTTATGGAGAGGCTGTGTGAAGGATACGAGGAGCGAAAGGTCCTGCGCTACATACTGGAAGAGGATGATATCTCAATAGCCAGGATGAGCGAGACGATGAACATGAGGGAGATGGACATCGAGCGCATAATGAGGCAACTGGAGGATCTGGGATTACTGGAGCTTCACAGAAAGATCATATACATGTAAGGAGGCGGTTATATTGAAAAAGGGTAAAGTGAAAGAGGCAAAGGTTCCAGATATCCAGGATATCCCGGAGGTCGTCGAGGAGTTGCCAGATGACAGCGATATAGAGCCAGAGACGATCATAATAGATTTCGAGGACAAATGGAAAAGAGCACTGGCCGACCTTGACAATATGAGGAAAAGGACTGACAGGGAATTGGAGCATCTGAGGAAATACTCCTCCGAGCTACTGATCCTGGACATGATACGATCAATGGAGGACATGGAAAGAGCCCTGGATATGTCCAAAGCAAATAAGGATGACATGACAAAGGGCTTGGGAATGGTCCTGAACGAGATGAATGTCACACTGAAGAAGCATGGTGTGGAGATCATTGAGAGCATGGGGGCCAGCTTCGACCCCAATCTACACGAGGCATTGATGCAGGAATGTACAGATTGCATAGACGACGATGACAAAATCATCGTCGAATTACAGAGGGGCTACAAGCTCCATGACAGGGTTATACGACATGCCAAGGTGAAAGTTGGCAAATATACAAAAGGAGGACAAATAAATGAGTAAGATAATAGGAATAGATCTAGGAACGACCAATTCGGAAGCCGCTTATTTAGAGGCTGGCAGACCGAAGATAATACCGAGTGCGGAAGGAAACACCTATGGTGGGAAGAATTTCCCATCAGTGGTGGCCTTCACAAAGGATGGCGAAAGGCTGGTTGGAGAGGCCGCGAAGAGGCAGGCTGTCCTGAACCCAGAACGGACAATATCCAGAATAAAGAGAGAGATGGGATCCGATTTCAAGGTAACCATTGATGATAACAGCTACTCCCCACAGGAGATCTCGGCCATGATACTTCAGAAGATCAAGCACGATGCCGAGCAGTTCCTTGGCGAGGATGTGAAGCAGGTTGTGATCACAGTCCCAGCATATTACAATGACAGTCAAAGACAGGCCACCAAGGATGCTGGAAAGATAGCTGGCTTGAAGGTCCTGAGGATCATAAATGAGCCCACGGCGGCCGCATTGGCCTATGGCCTGGAAAAGTCAGAGAGCCAGAAGATAATCGTTCTGGACCTGGGAGGGGGAACCTTCGATGTGACCATCATGGAGACTGGAGATGGAGTATTCGAGGTCATATCCACCAGTGGAGATACGAAACTGGGCGGCAGTGACATGGATGATACCATAATGAAGTACCTTATTGAGGATTTCAAGGCAAAAGAGGGCATTGATGTCTCCAATGACAAGGCAGTGATGCAGAGATTGCGAGACGCGGCCGAGAGGGGGAAGATGGAATTGAGCAGTCAGAGTTCGACCACGATCAGCCTTCCCTTCCTTTATTCTGATAATGGAGGGCCGAAGCACCTGGAGGTAACCCTTAACCGTGCCAAGCTGGATGATCTGGTCATGCCAGTTGTCAAAAGATGTGAAAAGCCAATAAGGGATGCGATCAAGGATGCGAAGATGGACTTCAAGGAAATTGACAAGGTCATGCTCGTTGGAGGACCAACAAGAATGCCAGTTGTCCGCCAGTTCTTCGAGAAGATAATCGGAAAGAGTGCGGAAAGCGGAGTGGACCCGATGCAGTGTGTGGCCATGGGAGCATCCATACAGGCAGGTGTGCTGGCAGGCGAGGTGGAGGATATCGTCCTTCTGGATGTGACACCACTATCTCTGGGCGTGGAGACGCTAGGTAGCGTTAGCACCAAGCTCATCGAGAGGAACACCACCATACCGACCAGGAAGAGCCAGATATTCTCTACAGCTGCAGATAATCAGACCAGTGTGGAGATCAATATCCTGCAAGGCGAGAGAGAAATGGCATCGGACAATGTGTCACTGGGCCGCTTCCATCTTGTGGGCATACCACCTTCACCCAGAGGAATACCACAGATCGAAGTTGCCTTTGACATAGATGCCAATGGTATCGTCAATGTATCGGCCAAGGACCTGGGTACTGGCAAGGAGCAGAAGATCACCATCACGGCTACCACCAACCTATCTGATGAAGAAGTGGAGAGAAAGGTTCAGGATGCTGAGAAGTACGCTGAAGAGGATAAGAAAAAGCGCGAGGAAATAGATATCATGAACCAGGCGGACAGCATGGTGTATTCCACGGAACGCACTCTGGAGGAGCTGAAAGATAAAATATCTGATGAACAGAAGTCGCAGATCGAGGAGAAACTGGATGATCTGAAGAAGGCCATAGAGATCAAAGAAGTGGAGCATATCAAGAGCAGTCTTGACAGTCTTGGCAAGATCCTTCATGAGGTGACCACGGCCATGTACCAGCAGGTCGCACAAGAACAGCAGGCACAGCAACAAACCCAGGAGGGTGCAGGGGATCCGGAACCAGCTGGTGAGGGCGAGTACGTGGATGCGGACTTTGAGGAAGTTGAATGAGAGAGCGAAGCGATTTCATTCAAGAGCTCAAGGTTTCCTTGAGATCCGGAATGAGCGACTCGAACGAAGTGAGAGGTTCGGATTGAAATAGAACCAAAGCCGAATAAATAGGAAGTAAGAGGGATTGGCCTAAATGCCATTCCCTTTTATACTTCCACCATTTGACAGTTGATAAAATAGCATCGGTGCAATTGCAATGTCTGACAAGCGAGATTATTACGAAGTCCTGGGCGTGGACAAAAAGGCTGAAAAGGATGAGATAAAGAAGGCCTACCGCAAGCTGGCCAAGAAGTATCATCCAGACCTCAATAAGGACAATAAGGCAGCCGAGGAAAAGTTCAAAGAGGTTTCCGAGGCCTACGAGGTCCTGGCCGATGCCGAGAAGAGAGGCAGATATGATTCCTATGGCCATGCGGGAGTGGAGAACAATTTCGGAGGCGGAGGCTTCAACTGGTCAGATTTTTCCCATTACAATGACATCAGCGATATATTCGGAGGTGGTGGAGGCTCCATCTTCGACATGTTCTTTGGTGGGGGCGGAGGCCGTCGAACACGAAGGACTGGCCCCATGAGGGGATCCGACCTCAGGTACGATATCGAGATCACACTGGAGAAGGCTGATATGGGACTGGAAAAGACCATCACCGTGCCCAGGAACATGCAATGCGATAAGTGCAAGGGAACGGGGACGGCTGATGGCTCTTCTCCCAAGGTATGCCAGACCTGTGGGGGAAGTGGCCAGGTAAAGAGTGTTCAGAGACGCGGATACAGCCAGTTCATTTCCATCAATGCCTGCCCAACATGCCGGGGTCAGGGCCAGATCATTGAGAAGCCATGTGATAAATGTGGAGGAGCTGGAAAGGCCAAGAAGACCAGTAAGATATCCATCAAGATACCTCCTGGCTCGGATACGGGAACCAGGCTCAGACTGGGGGGAGAGGGGGAAGCTGGCACCAGGGGAGGGCCTCCGGGTGACCTGTACATCGTGGTCCATGTAACCCCGCACAATAGATTTGCCAGGGATGGAAGGCACCTTTACACCAAGGCCGAGATAAGCTACCCGGAAGCAGCACTTGGAACCGAGATAGATGTTCAAACCCTTGATGGGAAGGCTAATATGAAAGTGCCGGCCGGCACCCAGCCAGGCACCGTACTAAGGATGAGGGGGAAGGGCGTCAATGTACTTGGGGGACGAGGGCGCGGCGACCTTCATGTCAAGATCGATGTAAAGGTTCCCAAGAAGCTATCCAGGGATGAGAAGAAACTCCTGAAAGAACTGGACAGACTGAAGAAGAAGATACGTGCGAAATGAGGTTTCACCTTTCCCGAGCACGATCAATATATTTTACAAGATCAATTCATATCTCGTTTTATCTGGCTAGCCTGTTTGGAGTCCAGGGATTCGGGGTTCAAGCTCATTATCAAATTGGCCTCATTGGTCACCATCAGCTCGCTGAGGCTTTGCGTGAAGTTGAGGACGGATTTGAACCCGCTATGAGAAACAATGTATTCAATGCCCTCCAGGAGCACCACTCCACCAGAATTACCACTGAGAAAATCTGATATCTCGGCGAATAGCCGGGGCAGCTGAGTGGGGCTGATATAATCACAATCATCCTCCGATACATCCTCAGACCCGAGGCCTATGGCACCAAGAGGCATGTGGCCGCTATCGCTTTTCTCACTCTTGGTCAACCAAATTGTCTTTTTTATGGTCAGGCCCTGGAATTCCGGTATCTGTTTGGGGGCCTTCCTGACTATGGCCATTCCCGCTCTGCCATTGTCCAGCTCTCGCTTGAACAGCTCGAAACACCTCTGTGGTCTTGGTTCCTCTATGGCGTAGCTGAGGCTGGGCTTCATATCCAGTACCACCTGTAGAGTGGGCTCCTCCATGACTGGCATGGGTGGCGGGGCCTGTGGTTCCGAGGCTGGTGTGGAGTCAAGGTCAGACTCCAGATTTTTGATGGCCTGTTCTATCTTGAACCTGGAATCACTGAATTTGGTCTTGGAAACTATCTGCAATTCCTTTGCATAATAGCCCTTCGTGGCCATATCCAGAACCTCTTCCCAGGTATCGCTGACCGCATCCCTGTAGCCTCGGAGATATTCCAGTTTCTTTTCTTTTTCCTGTTTATCACTCATTCGCTCACTCTTAAGACCATTTCACACTAACTGATGCACAACTATATCTCAAATCCATATAATAAGTATTACTAAATAAGGTATCCCAAACCCCAAGAATGAGCAAGGCGTAAATATATATTGTCCAGTGTGCTATTCAACCCACATGTCCAAAACATTCCTTGTCCTTGGAGCCGGCCAGATGGGAAAAGCCCTCGCGCACGACCTGAAAGAATTCAGAAGCGACGATGAGATCATCATCGCCGACCGAGATGCCGAAGCCGGGCAGAAATTGCTCGACTGGCTCAATGTGGATGGGGAAACGAATGCCATCTTTGAAACTGTCGATGCGAAGGATCCAGCGAGTGTCAAGAAACTGACAGATCTGGCCGATGTCGCTATCGTGGCCATGCATTATGATCTCAATCTGGACCTGATGAAAAGCGCCATCGCATCGGGCTGTCATTTTTGCGATCTGGGAGGGAATGATTGGATCGTTGAAAAACAACTGGCCCTGGATGAGAAGGCGAGGGGCGCGGACATGCTGGCACTTCCAGATTGCGGGCTTGCACCGGGCATGGCGAATGTATTGGCCATGCATGCGGTTTCCGGCATGTCGGAGATGGACAAGCTCTTCATCCGGGTCGGCGGACTGCCGCAGAATCCGAAGCCCCCACTGAATTATCAACTATTTTTCTCGGTCGGGGGGCTTATCAATGAATATAAGGAGCCGTGCACGGTCATTGAAGATGGGGTACTGAAGGAAGTCCCGGGAATGACTGGTATCGAATCCCTTCATTTTGAAGAACTGGGCGAGCTGGAGGCGTTCCACACATCTGGCGGAGCCTTGTGGCTGCCCAGAATTTTTGAGGGAAAAATTCGAGAATTGAACTACAAGAC
>JAGLQE010000057.1 GCA_023137005.1 Thermoplasmata archaeon | reverse complement strand
AGGATCTGCTGTGAAGCCTTCACTGGGAATCTTCCGCCAGCGCCCTCTTTCCTGTGGGCCACTCGCTTATTATATCTCTTATATGGTATTGACTTCTTCAACAGGACAACGTCCTCAAGAAGCTCGATAGCGTCCTCGACGACCATTCCTCTTATCCTTCTGCATATCTCATTGGATGCCTTGGGTGATATCTTGAGCTCTTTTCCGTAAGCCCTTGCCATCCTTTCTGCATCATAATGTCCACTGTAACCCATACATCTCACCTCACTTCAATGGCATGAACTTGGATGACTTGGTTGCACCCACACCCGGTCCTGAATGCCTGACCGAGCTCCTGGTCAATGCGAATTCTCCAAGATAGTGTCCGATCATCTCGGGCTTTATCTCGACCTCTTTGAATTCCTTTCCTGTGTAAACGGCAACTGTCTTGCCTACAAAGGACGGGAGAATGACTATGGCCCTTCTGTGTGTTCGAACGACACCATCATCCTTCATCAACCTGTCAATAAAGGCCTGCTCCTCTGGATTCAGGCCACGGCTATATGAACGTCTGGCTCTTGCAGGAAGTAGGGGGAGGACCTCAGCAAGGGTCATCTTTTGAAGCTGGTCAAGGGTGAAGCCACGGAAAGTGAATTCCTTCTTACGCCTCGCCGCTATCGCGCCCTTCTTCTTCCTTGCCTTTCTCCTCGCTGCTTTGGGAGTGCTTCCACGGACTATTTTCCTAGCCATATCTACTTCCTCCTGTTCTTGCTATTCTTCTTAGCTGCAATATTACCAACCTTCCTTCCTGGTGGGGCATGCTTGGATACCGAGCTCTGTGTACCAACATGAGGGTGATTTCCTCCTCCATGCGGGTGATTGACTGGGTTCATAGCAAGTCCCTTCACCTTGAAGTTCCTCTTTGCCTTGCTTCTGTAACTGTGATATGTCTTTCCGGCCTTGGCGAATGGCTTCTCATTCCTTCCGGAACCTGCAACAAGACCAACTGTAGCCCTGCATCTGAGATTGAAAGGCTTGTAGTCACCAGAAGGCATCTCGATCATCACATCCTTTCCACGACTTACTATCGTACCAGATGTTCCGGCTGTCTTGATGAACTTGCCACCGTCACCGGGTCTGGCCTCGATATTGTGAACCAGAGTTCCTTCTGGTATCTCGCCGAGTGGAAGGATATTACCGAGCTCAATAGATGAGCCGGAGCCTGCATTCACGGTCTGGCCCACCCTTATGCCCTCTGGGGCAATGGCTAGAACCTTGGTGCCATCTTCATATTTCACCTTGACCATTGGTGCACTTCTTCCAGGTGCGTGGAA
>JAGLQE010000056.1 GCA_023137005.1 Thermoplasmata archaeon | reverse complement strand
CAGCATATCATGGACAAGAAACCCACACCCACAATAATGCTCAGTGCGATGGACAAACGTAATGCGGATATCGTGATGAAATCCCTGGATCATGGAGCTGTTGATTTTATCTCCAAGACCTCTGGAACCCTTTCCCTCGATATCGAGAAGATAGGAAAGAATATCATAGCCAAGATAAAGATGGCCTCAAAGGTAGAGGTCGACAGGATAATGGCCCCGAAGATATCCAAACCATTGATATATACCAGGAAAAGAAACCAAAAAGATGACTGGGTGATAGCCATCGGAGCTTCGACCGGGGGGCCCAAGGCCCTGCTCGAGGTGCTATCCATGCTACCCCGCGATATTCCTGCGGGTTTGATCATAACCCAACACATGCCGGAAGGATTCACGAAGTCATTCGCAGAGAGGCTGAACTGGCAATCGTCCATCGAGGTGAAGGAAGCTGAGCATGGAGATAGAATAACCCCTGGCCTGGCTTTGGTAGCCCCTGGAAATTACCACATGGAGGTCATCAATGGAAGAATTGGTCTGAACAAGAGGAAGAAAGTACATTCTGTCCGCCCGTCCGTGGATATCATGATGAGCTCGGCCTCCAAGATACGCGGCGAAAAGGTAGTGGGTGTTCTTCTAACAGGCATGGGAGCTGATGGAGCCATGGGAATGAAAGAGATCAAGGATAATGGTGGAGTGACCATAGCGCAGGATGAGAGGTCCAGTGTCGTGTTCGGCATGCCGAGGGAGGCCATAGCTCTCCGTGCGGTTGATCACATTACGCCTTTGAGCGAGATCGCGCCCATGATAATGAAGGCCATAGAAGGAGGGGTGAAATGACCGAATTTGACAAGTCCAAGTACAATGAGGCTTTCATTGACGAGGCAAAAGAGCAGATCAATGAGATGAACCGCCTTCTGATGCTGGCTGAGAAAGAAAAAGCCGATGATGAGACCCTGAACGAACTCTTCCGACTCATTCATACATTGAAGGGTACTTCGGCCATACTGGACCACAATGAGATCAGCGAGATATCCCACCTGATGGAGGACATTCTGGACAAGGTCCGCAACAAGGAAATGGAATATGACCAGGAAATGATAGATGTTCTTTTCGAGAGTGTGGATAGACTTGAATCAATGGTCGAGCAAGTTGGCACTGGGGATGAACAGATAAATAGCGAGGACATCCTCCTGAAACTTGGCAATTTGCTTTCACAGAAAGAAAAGAAAGAACTGGAGCAGGTTGACAAAGGCCAATTTCTGTCAGCTATGGAGGTCGTTTCAAAGGCCTCGGATGATCAATATCTGGCCCTGAGAAGATCATTGAACAATAAAGAAGAAATTTACTTAATATCCCTGGCACTGGACGACAAATGCAAGCTAGTGGAGGGAAGGATATTCCAGATAATGAGGGACCTGAAAGAGGCTGGAAACCTGGTGCTGACATATCCTGGCATGGAAAGCCTGGAAAGAGGAGAAACACGGTCCTTCCAAATAATATACAATTCAAAGAAAGGCGAGGAGAAAATAGAGGATATGATCTATCAAACCCCAGAGGTCAAAAGCACCATCTTCGAAAAGATAGAACCAGACCACCTGAATGGTTCCAAGAACAGGGGAGAAGAAAAGGCCTCTCCAAGCCTGAATGTGGGGGAGACCATAAGGGTGAACGTGAACATACTGGATAATCTGCTGAATCTCGTGGGCGAGAGTATGATCAACAATATCCAAATAAACCAAATGGCCAAGGACCTCAAGCATAAAGGGCTAGTATCAGCCCTCAAGACCAGCAATATGCTGACCGAGGAATTGCAACATTATGTGCTTCAGGTCAGGATGGTCCCGGTTGACAATATTTTCAGACGATTTCCGAGAATGGTAAGGGATATGGCCAAGGAATCTGGAAAAGAAATCCAATTTATAACCGAGGGAGGGGACATAGAGATAGACCGTGGTCTGCTGGATGAGATCGGAGATTCTCTCGTCCACCTGATAAGGAACTCGGTAGACCATGGCATCGAGACCATTGAAAAAAGAAAGAAAAGTGGCAAAGAGCCTACAGGTTCCATCAAACTTACAGCTCACAGCGAGCATAGTTACATCATTATAGAGATCACGGACGATGGTAGAGGAATTGATGTGGAAGATATCACCAATACCGCCATAAAAGCAAATATCGCCTCCGAGAAAGAGATATCTGAAATGGGGCTGGATGATCAAATGGCCCTGATATTCAAGCCAGGATTGAGCACCGCGGAGAAGGTCACCAAGGTATC
>JAGLQE010000055.1 GCA_023137005.1 Thermoplasmata archaeon | reverse complement strand
TTTCTTCAGGCGGGGCATGTTCAATGAGTTGATGCTCTGCTAATAATATGTTTTTTATCCAAATAGGCAAATTATATATACCAGCAATATAATATTTGATTGCTTGGGAAGTGTAAACATGATGTTCAAAAAAGATAATAGCGCAGTTTCACCAGTGATAGCGACCATTCTGATGGTGTCCGTGACAGTGGTATTGGCTGCGGTTCTGTACGTGATGATATTGGGTATGGGAGCCGGCACATCGGAGATCGCGCCATTGGGAAGCTGGTATTCATCCGAGGTCACGAGCAATTCCACCGCGACCTTTGTCTTCGGAACATTTGGGTACGAGGTCAGGTGCATGGATATGAAACTATTCCTGACCGATGGTGAGAATGAGACAGTCATCGAGTTCCCTGGCCCACTCCAGAATAGGTCCACATCATTATCCATAACTGGAGCAAGCAGCGATACTATCACTGTCACCTATGAAGATAATAATTGGGAATTAAGCAATGTCAATGGTGGAGATAAATTGTTCATCAGTGGGTTGAAGCCAGATGTGGTCTACACAGTAAAGGTCTTTCATAAGCCGACCGATGACATGATCACCATGGCAGGAGCAGACAGCTCGGTCCAGACATCGCCGTAATGATCACAGATCATTATTGATGAATTGCGGAAGTATACAAAAAAATAGACCGCCGTTAATCCATCAATGAGCCAATAAATGACCGCTGAGATCTAACCTCAGCGAGTTTGGGTTAATGGCCTACAATGGGAACTTCCAGGCCCGTTATTAATATTGAATCCTTTAGGGTCTGGTAGTTTACAGCCATAATCATTAAATACCAATTCATCCCATTTGGATAACCTATTCAATATAATGTGAGTGATTAGAATGAAAGTAAGAAGCGGTCATATCAAGTTCGAGAAAGGTGTGGAGTACAAGGATTTCATACCGATATTCTCTGAGATGTATATCAAGTTCCTGGAGGACACCGATCAGGTTCCGGATGAGGAAGAGGTAGTGAACATGATGATAAAGGAGAATCTCATCGATCTGGAAAGGAACAAGAAGCCTGAGGGTTATAATCGCCAGGGCAGGATGAGAATGATCTTCCCTATCCAGGAGGATAGCGAGGACATGGAGATGTACATCTACGGCCATTATCACTCGGCCAAGTCCTTGGAAGTTGCCAGGGTGACCGAGTCCATGAGCCGCTTCCTTCAGAGCAAGGGCTTCGAGAACGATGTGGACTGGGACAAGATGCTGATCCACAAGTACAAGAAATAGTTTGGTCTAGATCAGAAATATATTATATCCTACTAGCTAGCCAGGGCTTTGTTAAGTTGGGTGTGGCGGTGTGATTCTTATTACGGCCAAAGGATGAGGACACCCCCGCCCTTCAAGCGGGGTTCGAAGTTTAGCACGTTGGCACTGTCACTTGCTGAATCAAATACTTCAATGTAGTTTTGCCAATAGCCGTATTAGATTTTCTGTCCGCGTA
>JAGLQE010000054.1 GCA_023137005.1 Thermoplasmata archaeon | reverse complement strand
CTTCCCTTGCCTCTCCTCTGTGGAATAATACGTTTTCCCATTTTTACACCACCTAGAATATTCCTATTCTCATTGCCAGATCCTCTGCTGAGTGATCCTTGGTCAGTTTTATTATGGCGTGCTTGCCGTCCTTCAGTATTCGGGTATTGATCTTTTCTACTTTTACTTCGAACAGCTCCTCGAAGGCCGCCTTGATCTCTGGTTTGGAAGCGGTCCTGCGAACTATGAACTCGATCCTGTTACCATCGGTCTGGTTCTGGAGTGGAGTTCCTAGGAGGGCGTTCATTGTCTTTTCACTAACATACGGGTGTAAAAGAATATCTGTATTAACCATCATGAATCCCTCCTTTCCAATTCGGGCTTATCAATGCGCTCCTTGCAGTCGCTCATTGATCCACCTCCAATGTCTTGAGGGCACTCTCGGTGAACACGGTCAGTCTACCTGGGTCTCCTCCTGGTGCAAGCATCTCCACGTTCAACATGTTCGGTGTGGTTATGTCCACTCCAGGGATGTTCTTCACGCATTTCATTATCTTGCTTTTATCAGTCACTACGAAGAGAATTCCCTTTGGCCTCTTATACGGTCGGCCTCTCATGGTTCCCTTGCCAGCCCTGATGTGCTTTCCATCAACAGCTCGCTGGATCTCATCTCCAAGTCCCAGATCCTTCAGTATCTTTATGGTCTCCTTAGTGAAGTTCTGATCCTCTATCTCTGGATTGTCATTTATTATCTCAGTTGCAAGCTCCTCGAACCTATCTTCCAAAACAAGGGGCATGGACATTTCCTCGGTTATCCTGTGGCCACGCTTGCTAACGGTCTCGGGGTCAGCGATAGCTATCAATGCAGAGATCAGAGCTTTTCTCCTCTCCTTCTTGTTGATCTTCTCGGTCCAATCCTTCTCTGGCTTTGGAGGATGTGCTCTTCGACCACCAACATTTGGTGGTGATTCGACTGCCGTTTTTCCCTGGGTCATCCTCTGGACCCTGGCTGTTCCACGGCCCTTGCCCCATTGGGACGCGGCATGCCTCATACCAGCCTTTTTGCCTGGACCATATGCCTGTCTGCGATTTGCCTGGGCTGATTTCACTGCCCTCCTTATCAGGTCTGGTCTAAGATCGCCCTCGAAAACTGAAGGTAGTTCCACCTGCCTGACGACGCTTCCACCCAATGAATAAACATTGACAGACTTGCCGGATCCCGATGCTTTGGGGGCAGTTGTCTTCTTTTTGGCCACCTTTTTCTTTGGTACAGGTGTGGTCTTCTTTGGTGCAGCCTTTTTTGGAACGGGTGTTGCTGCTGCTTTCTTCGGTGCGGGTGTCGCCTTCTTTGCTGCTACCTTCTTTGGTGCAGGTTTTGCTGCTGCCTTCTCTGTTGTCTTCTTTTCTTCAGCCATAGGATCAGCCTCCCTGCTTGGACTCGGTGGAAATATA
>JAGLQE010000053.1 GCA_023137005.1 Thermoplasmata archaeon | reverse complement strand
TAATTATAAATAGCATTCATCCACTTCATAATCCAATGACCCAGGCCCAAGGGCAGGAACTTCTGGATAAGGGGCTGACTGCCAAAGAAAGGATAATGATCCATCTCAAGGATTTCCATAGATATGAAAAGGAAGTGGAATGTCCTCATGGCATGACCCAGAGTGGGATAGCCGAGGCCACTGAACTCACCCTTTCCCATATCCCTAGGAACCTGAAGAAATTAAAGGCAGAGGGTCTGGTCGATGAGGGAAAGGCCTACATAAGTGGAAGAAGCCGAAGGTACAAGACCTATTTTCCGACCAATAAAGGGCTCAAATACATCAAAAAGGTGACCACGGAATTTGGGAAGATAAAGGTCCAGGCAGATGGTGAAGAGAAGCTTTTAAGGCAGATCATCCAGCAGGACCGTGAGAGAAGTGTACTTGAGATCATATTATCTTTCTTAGGTGAGGGGGAGACGAAGAAAAGGGCAAAGCCAAGGGGACCTGAACTTCTGGGAACCTTCCCGGATGTTCAGGATTTCGTTGACAGGGTGGAGGAACTGGAGGAACTGGACAAGATATTCAAGGAGGAAAATACCCGGATGATCGTGATATACAGTAGTTTTGGATATGGCTCCAGCTCCCTTACCTCCAAGTTCACGAGGGATCTCAAAAAATGGACTGTCATGTGGGTGGAAATGGAAAATCTATTGGACGATATTCTGGCCCATATACTGGAGCATTTGAAGAACTCGGGCATGTTCGATGGAGCGTTGAACGATATCGAAGATATACGAAATCCCGAAAAACTGGTGGAGATGCTGGGTGACAAGAGATTCATAATCGTATTTGATGATTATTTTGAAATAGAAGAGCCCGTGGTCGAGTATTTCGCATCCCTTGTTGAACATATCAAGGTGGTTGAGAAATTGAGGATCATCGTGACCGCGAGGGAAAATACAGCCTCGTACAATAGATTCTACACCATACTGGATATTCATGATTCCACTGTGGGAGAACTTCATCTAGGGAGAATGGATATCGAGGCCTGCAGGGTGTTGCTGGGTGTGCCTGACATAACAGATGACGCTCTGCGAAGATTATACATCTTTACAAAGGGCAGTCCCTCCATCATGAAGACGCTGGCCAGTGATGATATATCCTATATCGAGAGCAATACCAATTATTCAGTAGAGGAGATCAAGCTAATGCTACATCTCAAGACCTTCAGGAAGGAAGATTGATTTAATGAGTTGGGGAATTCTGGCTCAAGTTTAGATATCAAAGAGGACCTGGATGGTATTGTTTTGAGTATCTATTTCCAGCATATGGTATGTGACTGCTTTTATCTCGGTATTGAAGCCATGCCGGGACAGGTCGATCTTCTCTCCTCTAACTTTGCCTTTCAGCTTATTGCCTCTGATCTTCACTTCAAATTCGCAGAATAGGCTTTCCTCGACATCCGACAGGTACAGTAGTTCTGATAGCCAATCCACTAGCAATTGTTCCAGATCCGGGGCCTCCAGCTCTACCTCGAACTCTTTCGAGGGGGAAATGCTGGAAGCATCGGACATGATATCGAACATGCCGAAGGCCGCATTCTCAAAGGCTTCTGAAAGCGAGCTCCCGAAAGCTTTGATCGCTATATCCGCTGTATGGTCTATGGTCTCGTATCTGTTTTCCACCATGAAATTGGCCTCATCTCTTCTCGCTCTATCTCATTCTCCCCTTATCTCACAGTCCCTTGGCATATTCAAACACATTGCCAGCGGCTAGTATATCCTTCTGAACCGTTGAAAGAGGCTGTACCCTGCCGATGACAAGACCATCCTTCTCGATGGTCCCTGAATCCGTGTCGATGTTCAAGGTATCGCCAGACTGCAATCCAGACCTGTCCAGCTCTTTGATGGTCAGTATCGGATACCCGGAATTAATGGCATTACGCTTGTATATGGCCCCATACGATAGAGCCATTACGCAGATCACTCCAAGATCATCAAAGCAGTCCACGGCCTGTTGCCGGGATGAGCCAGAGCCGAAGTTCTCGCCCACGATCACGATGTCATTGGGCTGGGCCTTCTTGGCGAAGTCCTCATAGCCCTTGAGATTGTCAAACGTGTACTGTCCCATTTGTGATTTATCAGTGATGGCCAGGTACTTGTTATGGTATATCATATCAGTGTCGATATCGTCTATCAGTTCATTGTTCTCCAGCATGAGCCAGATACGTCCATTGTAAACAGTCATCAAACCACCTCTTCTGCTGTTGCGATACGTCCCATTATGGCGGATGCGGCCGCTGTCTCTGGTGATGCTAGGTAAGTGAAGCCCGCACCCTGCTTGCCTGTGTAATTTCGATTGGAAGTGGATATCTGAACCTGCCCCTCTCCCGTCATTCCTATCTGACCAGAGGCACAACCACCGCAACCGGGATTGGAAACAAGGAATCCAGCATCTACCAATATCTCGAGAATACCATCTTTCATCAATCTGATATAGCCCTTCCTGGTGGCTGGAACAACTGAACCGAACACACCTGGCTTGATCTTCTTGCCCTTGACGACCATGGCCGCGGCCTTGATATCCTCATACCTGCCATTGGTACAGGAACCGATGAATACCGAATCCACTGGCACATCATTGACGGTCTCAACATCAACAACATCATGAGGCTTTCCAGGTCTGGATATCTGGGGCTTGAGGCCATTGATGTCAACTGTTACATTGGCTGAATAGGTCGCATCCGGGTCCGGGGCTATGCCCTCTACCGGGGAGCCGCGTGCTTCGCTGCATTCCTGAAGTACCGCCTCATTGGGCTGGAGAAGGGCGATTATAGCGCTCATCTCGGTTGCCATTGATGAGAGGGTTATCCGGCCTGAAAGGTCGAGAGAGTCTATTGTTGGACCGAAGAACTCCTGTGCTTTTCCTAGTGCGGTCTTGGTCCCGAGGGTTCCCACGGTCTTCAGCGTAAGATCTCTGGCAGAACAATCGGCCGGTAGCTGGCCGTCGACATCGATCCTGATGGTCTCTGGAACCTCGAACCAGGTCTTTCCAGCCTTGAACACGAAGGCAATATCCTGATCACCCATTCCCTGGCCAAAGGCGCCTATGGAGCCCAGGATATTCAGATGTGAATCCGTTCCAACACCTGTTCCTCCAGGTAATAGAAGGCCTTCCTCGATCAATACATGGGAACCTATACCGGCATCCACATCATAGACCTTGATCTCCTCTCCCTTGGCATACTTTCTGCAAATATGCTGGTTATTGGCATAGGCTATGGTATTTGCCGGGACATTACAATCAAAGGTGAAGTAGGTCTTTGAACGGTCATGCACCTTCTCACCTGGGTAATAAGTGTTCATATTCTTGACCACATTGGCCCCCCCGAAATCCCTGGCCGACCTAATATCAATGTCGATCCAGATTATCTTTCCTGGCTCCGCGTCCTCATCCGAATGCTTTTGCATTATTTTCTCTACCATGGTTTGACCCATATGATGACCTCCGACCAGGATAATCGAAGTTCCTTAATAAGTTTACATTATGTTATCTATAATTTAACGCAAGAGCAAATATTCAATAAATAAATACATCGAAACTATTTTATCATAAATTCCCAATGACCATGTCAAGGGAGTTTGGCAGAACCGGTAGTGTTCTGCACCAGTTCTCAGCATCGATCAATACATTATGGATGCGAGCATTGGGTAACTTATCGGAGGTAAAGTAAATGATAACTT
>JAGLQE010000052.1 GCA_023137005.1 Thermoplasmata archaeon | reverse complement strand
GAATATCTCCAGGGTAGGCGATAGCCTGATCAACCACTTTCCAGACATTGACGTCCGGGACGCTCACCACGGTGGTGGCATTGTCATCGGATTCTGGAAGGATATTTCCACCAGGGTCCGTGCTATTGAGGAAAGCCCAGTTCTGAAGTATTGTGCCATCTGGCAGATCCCCGACTGTGACATTTATCACAAAGGAATATGCACCAGGAGCCACGTCTATGAACACATAAGAGTAATCATTGCCGACATTGGATACTACTGCAAAACCAGGTACTGAGGCTGAACTGTCGCTCAACCAGGTGACCCCTACTGGCAGTGAATCATTGATCCAGACAAAGGCCGCATTGGCAGTTCCCAGATTGTCGAACTGTATGGTGTATTGGAGTATATCTCCGGGTATTGCGATCCCTGCATCCACGGTCTTGATGATCGTTATGTTCACACCAAGTGTAGTGAAGTTGGCCCAGTCATTGCTCTCCTCAAGTGCCTGTGTATTGTTGGCAGTGTAGTTCGAGAATACCCAATTGGTCAATACAAGTCCTTCTGACAATCCCGCATCCACAGATACATTGATGACGAAGGAATATGCGCCAGGAGCGACATTGGTGAAGTTGAAATACAGGTTCTGGCCACTCTGGGCAGAGGTGCCGCCGATAGATACTGCTGAATCATCGATATACGTTACGCCAATAGGTAGGATATCCGTCAGGTATACGAATGCCGCTATGTCGGTTCCAGTATTATCAAAGGATATGATGTACTGAACCACTTCACCAGAGGCCGCGGCTGGAGGTACAGCTTGTTTCTGCACATCGATCATCGGCCTGATTATCCTGGTGACCGCCGAATCTTCTGATCCGGGTTCCAGTATGATGCCGTTCGCACCGGTATACTCGACAGACACATTGTTGATGAGCAGGAAGTCCACCACCATGGAGGCATCCACCGTGACGGTTATCGTGAAGGTGTATTCGCCAGGTGCGACATTTACAAAGTACCACGAATACAGATTGCCTAAGGGGGTCAATACGCCTGCACTGGTATCACTGACATAGGTAACTCCTGCTGGCAGGGTGTCGTTCACCCATAGGCTGCTGGCTATTCCGCTTCCAGAGTTATTGAATATTACTGTGTAGACCAAAGTATCGCCGATAGTGGCCACATCCATGTCCACGGTCTTATTGACATTCACGAGCGGTCTTTCAATAGTTGTATTGGCCCAGGAATATTCCCTATCATATTGGAAACCATTCGATACGGTATAATCCATTGTCGCCGCATTGATCAGAAGAGTGGTATCCGGTGTGGTCAGAAGTATATCAACAGATATTGTGAAATTGTGGTCGCCTGGAAGGACATCCGTGAAGATGAACCAGAGGTCTTGACCGCTCTGACCCCATGATGACAAGGTCGCTCCTACCACGGAGCCTGCATTATGGGAGACGGTCGCGTAATCAAGCCAGATGCTCGGTAAAGTATCATTGATGAAGACCACTGCCGCATCATCCATTCCGGTATTATTGAAATATATAGTATAGGTCAAAGTATCGCCGGGAGTTGCCACAGCGACATCCACTATCTTACTAAGGTCTATGACCGGAGCTACCACATGAGTTGTTGCATCAGAGGTCTCGTCCTGTGGTTCGGGTGTTGCAATACCATTCTGGAAAGTGTATTCCCAGAAAGCACTATTATTGAACCATATGCAATTGGGTATTACAGTGTCTATTCGGACCGTGATATCAAAGGACCACATTCCCGGGGCCACATCAGTGAAGTGCCATGAATGGAACTGTCCAGCTACCAAGTGATATGCCAATGCCAGACCACTGGTGTCTGAAATATATTGTACCTCGATAGGCAGAGTGTCGTTTATCCACAGGTCAGCGGATGTGCCTGTTCCTGTATTGTCCACCCATATCGTGTATGTTAGGGTATC
>JAGLQE010000051.1 GCA_023137005.1 Thermoplasmata archaeon | reverse complement strand
CCACCAAGAATGAGGGAAAGATGATGGATGCCATACTCACATCCTCCATCGACCATGGAATCACTCCTCCATCAGCCAGGGCTGCAAGGACCGTGGCCAGTGCTGGGGTTCCTTTGCCCACTGCAGTGGCCGCCGGAATAATGGCTGTCGGGGATGTTCACGGTGGTGCCATCGAAAAGGGCGCCCTACTTCTGCAGGAAGGCGTGATAAGGGCCAAGGGAGAGGATCTGGACATATCCGAGGTGGCAAGACAGATAGTCGGGGAATCCCGCGAGAAGAAGAAAAGATTGCCTGGCTTCGGCCATAGAGTTCACACTGCCGATCCAAGGACGGCCAAGCTATTCTCGGTAGCCGATGATCTGAATATCTCTGGTTCTCATGTAGAGCTTTCCAAGGGTATTGAAATGGAGCTGGAGAAACAGACTGGCAGGAAGCTGCCGATCAATGTTGACGGAGCGATAGCCGCGGTCATGTCGGATATGGATTTCGATTACCGCCTGGGAAAGGCATTCTTCCTTATGGGAAGGACTGCTGGACTTGTTGCTCAAGCCTATGAGGAGATGACCCGAGAAAGGCCAATGAGAAAGATGTACTCGTCAAAGCATGATTACGATGGCCCCGAAGAGAGGGACCTTCCAGAGGAATACCGATAATTGCAGATCGCCTGGCTGCAAGTTCCAGGTGAAAATTCAGGAGTGAGATAAAATGCCGATAAACGCGGTTGGAAGAGAAATACCATCCATCGTGGGTGGAAGGCATCTTGTGCCTTACAAGGGAGCGTATGAGAGACATGCCAGAGGATGGAAGGTTCCCCTCCCCCTCAAGCCGACCAGTCACCATCCGGATAAGATGGTGGATGATCTGGACACGGTCTTTGATAAATGCGGGATCACCCATGGGGCCTGCCTGTCCTTTCATCATCATTTGCGGAACGGGGACCATGTCATCAATATGGTCATGGAGACCGCCCACAAGAAGGGGCTGAAAGGTCTGAAACTGGCTCAGAGCGCATTATTTTCCGTGCACGAGCCCATAGTCAAGCTCATCGAGAACGGAACCATCGCTTCCATCGAGGGCAGTATGAACGGCCCGGTCGGAAGAACCGTATCCGAGGGCAAAATGCATGATCTGGCAGTTCTGCGTTCACATGGTAGTCGAGTGAGAGCCATTCACATCGGGGCCTTGAAGATCGATACGGCTTTCGTGGCCGCCCCCATAGCCGATCAATACGGTAATGCTAATGGAAGGGAAGGACCATCTGCCTGCGGACCTCTGGGATATGCACTGGCTGATTCCCGATATGCGAAGAATACAGTTGTCGTCACAGATAATCTACAGCCCTACCCGGTCATGCCTCCAATAATCTCCCAGGTCTATGTGGACTGGGTCGTGAAGGTGAATTCCATTGGAGATCCTGAAGGAATAGCCACCGGGACAATGCAGCCGACCACGAATCCCGAAAGACTGGACATAGCCCGCCAAACTGTGGAACTGGCCGATGCCTGTGGCGTGATCAAGAACGGTTTCTCATTCCAGGCCGGAGCTGGGGGAATATCACTGGCCGCCCTCGATTTCATAAGGGAGAAGATGAAAAAGAAGAATATCAAGGCCAGGTTCGCCCATGGTGGAATAACCGGTCATATAGTGGACATGCTGAATGAAGGGCTCATCGACAAGATACTGGATACCCAGAGCTTTGACATTCCCAGCATTCAATCACTCAATTCCAATCCCAAGCATCATGAGATAGAGCCGGACTTCTACGCCAATCCATTCAATCGCGGCCAGCTGGTCAATATGGTTGACCTATCTCTCTTGGGAGCCACCGAGGTGGATATTGACTTCAATGTGAATGTCAATACCCATTCCGATGGTTATCTGCTTCACGGAATTGGAGGACACCAGGATGTTGCTGCAGGTTCAAAGATGTGCATCGTGACCTGCCCCACACACCGAAAGACCAATCCCATCGTGATGGAGCGCGTGACGAATGTCACCACTCCTGGCGAGACCATTGACGCCATCGTGACCGAGGCGGGCATCGCTATCAACCCGAAACGGGTTGACATGATCGAGATGGCCAAGGAAGCTAACCTCAATGTAATTGACATCCAGGATCTCGCGAAGATAGCCGAGCAGAAAGCGGGTGGAAAACCTCCAGAGCCAGAGTTCGAAGATAGAGTAGTAGCGATAATCGCATACCGGGATGGAACTGTTATCGATGTCATCTATCAGGTGAAGAAGTAGAACCATTGCATATTGGCTGGATCAATTCTTTCATACATAGCATAGCTAACAATATGCTTAAGTAATCCAAAAATAATATACATAGCAAGGGCAGAAGTGGGCAAACTTCATTTAAAATCATTATTCATTGCCGGCAACGGTGCTGAATATATACAACTGGCCTGATAGGAAGCAGGATCTGAGGAATTGATATGGAGGAAAGGAAAGAGAGGAGAAGTGGGCTCGGGCAGATGAACTTCAACAGGATCTCTGTAATAATTATTGGTTTATTCATGATAACATCACTTAATGCTGGACTTATTGGTGGCTTGGAACCTGACATTGAACCTATCATGATGGATGCCGGACCAGGGCCTATTCCGGCCAATGACATGGGCAGGCAAACCATGGGACTTGAAGATGTCTGGTATCCGGAGAACAATGGTCTAGGAACATTCCTTCTGGGAACCAATCAGATAATCGGATTGACTGGGGCAGATGTGGATGTTAATCATTACGATTTCAGGGAAGGACTAGGCTCTAGAGTAACCCAGATAGGTTCGGCTGGCAATTACTTGGCCACCCTGTATGCTGGAACCTTGATTGGTAATGGTTACTGCTATGAAACCGTAGAAGGACTGGACACCGGAGACAGGTATTACAATGGCTATGCCGGCGTCTGCCCCGAAGGAGAGGTTATAGCAGGGTCTACGCTAGGAATCTCAGATTGGGGCGCGATGGTATCTGGCGGAGCAAGGGTCATTATGAATCCCTGGGGGGGCTTTCCTATTCATTATGGCACCACGGCCATGGATACAGACGATTTCATGAATGCGAACCCCACCACCATGATCTTGTTCCCAACAGGCCAATCTGGACCAACAGCCATGTCGATATATGGTGAGGGTACTGATTGGTGCGGTCTCATGATAGGCGCATCAGAGAATCAAAGGCCGGAATATGGAAGCTTATCTGATGATCCAAACACATTGTGGGAAGGCTCGGGTAGAGGCCCTATGGATACGGGGCGGATCAAGCCCGATATAGTGGCACCCAGCACAAATGTCATATCCACAAAATCCTCTCTTGACCCCTTTAATGAATACGATGATATCCAAGAATATCGTGTGTACAACGTTGGTACATCGGATTATTCAAAATTGGGTGTATCCAGTGCCAAAATGAGCTACGTGGCTGGCTCTTATGCATTGATAAGACAGTATCTGATGGATATTCAAGGAATGCCAGACCCTAATTCAGTTCTTGTTAAAGCCATACTTCTCAATGGCTGTGACGATATGGGGTACGGTTATCCGAGCTATCAGGATGGCTGGGGGCGTGTGAATGTCAAGAACTCCATACTGCCAGATGCTCCAAGGGTCAATCAATGGGCCGAAAGCACAGGGCTCTCAACCGGACAGACATGGGATCTTTCCGTGGATGGGGGGGTAAATACCTTTATCCAGTCAGACTCAACACCCCTGAAGATCATGCTCACGTGGATGATGCCTACCGGTGCATCCATGAGCAATGATTACGAGCTGGAAGTTATATCACCCAGTGGTACTGTGTATAAGGGCAATTGTTTTGACCAATTTGGCCCTAATGATGATTGGTCACATCCAAACC
>JAGLQE010000050.1 GCA_023137005.1 Thermoplasmata archaeon | reverse complement strand
CGTGTCTCCTGAAATTGCCACCACGGACGAGTCTGGTAAGGCGATATTTTCTTTCGAATCCAGGGATCTAGAGGGAGACAAGGAATACACGATAAGCACGATCGCCTTCAAAACCGGATACAAGAACGGCACCCAGTCATGCCAGCTCATGGTCATGGATCATATTCATCCTCCCCAAGACGAATGCGATTCCCTGCTCCCAATTCTCCAATCCTCAATTGTGTTGGTAGTGGTCACGATAATGATCCTCTTATCCGCCCTCAAATACACCAAAAATCGGAATAAAAAGGGCAAACAACCATAGAAAAAGCATTTTAAGTAGTAATCACTATCATCCTTCATAAGTGGGCAGGCGATAGTGAGTTGGTTAAATGGACCTGGAAACCGAGATGGTCACGTTCATGCAGCCCCTCTTTGGAGAGATGGCTGACAAGACCGTGGAACTGCAGAAAGAGAAGCTGGGCATTGAGGGAAAGGAACTCAGTTATGACGAGTACGTCCAGTTGATAGATTCTATAAGAGCCATGTGCAAGACTATGGCCGGGGATGCCATTGCCAGCAAGATATATGAGGGTCTGAAGGACATACTTGACCAGGAGCAGGCCTGATACGCCCATTTTAAGATCCAGATCAGACAGGATGATACTATGACCAAGAAAGATGATGTTTTGAAGGAGTTCATCGCACTGCCAGGCATTGGCATGTCAAAGGCCAAGTTACTTTACAAGGGTGGATTCGAGTCCATCAAGGACCTGAAGAAGGCCAGTGTGGAGGACATGGTGGCCATCAAGGGCGTGAACGAAAAGCTGGCAAAAGATATCCATTCGCATTTCCATCCAGATGATGCTCTGGATCCAGTGATCGAGTCGGCCATGAAGGACGAGCCCAAGAGAAAGGCAGAGGACAAGTCCAAACCTAAATCCAAAGCCAAAAAGACAGAAGATAAGATATTCATGGAGCGGGGACTGGACCTCTATAAGAAGGGAAAATGGGGCCAGGCACTTCAGAGTTTGAAGGAAGCCCTCAGGGTGAACCCCACGAACGAGAACGCGCACATGCTCATGGGAGACATATACAGGGAGCGGGGCAAGTTGGAGAGAGCGATGGAGTCCTACGAGGTCCTGATCGAGATCAATCCGAAGAATGATGAACCCTGGGTCAAATACGGGGACGCACTCATGGCACTGGACAGGGGTTCGGAGGCCATCACGTGCTATAAGAAAGCTCTGGAGATCAATGAGGATAATGATCAGGCCAGGGAAAGACTGATGGAGAATGAGAGGATAAAGACCTATGTGGAAGGCCTGGACGAGACCCTGGATGGTGGAATTCCCGCAAGGCACATCGTTCTGGTCTGCGGAAGAGCTGGATCCATGAAATCATCCTTCTGCTACAGCATACTTTATAATCTGGCCAAGCAGGATAAGATGAAGGGAGTTTACCTCACACTGGAGCAGAGCAGGAGCAGTCTCCAGAGGCATATGAAGAAGCTGGGCTTCGATGCTGAAGGAGCGTCAAATCTCGTTGTCAATGACCTGGATGACATGGTCGTGATAGACATCGCGCACCTGAGAAAGGAGACCAGTATCACCGAGCTTGAGGGGATAGACTGGCTCAATTCCATCATAACCCAGGTACAGAATTACAAGAAGATGTTCGGCTGCGAGGTCGTGGTTCTGGATTCGCTTTCAGCTCTTTATTCGCTCACCACCTTCAAGAATCCGAGAAGTGAATTATTCTTCTTCTTCGAGAAGCTGAGGGACCTGGGAATAACAGTATTCATAATCACCGAGATGTTCGATCCAGAGAAGGAAATATTCGGAACATACGGGGTTGAAGAGTTCCTGGCTGATTCCATCTTCCATTTGAAGACAGAGAAGACGGACAATCGTACCAATCTGTTCCTGGGCATAGTGAAGATGAGGGAGACCAACCATGGCAGGGATTATAATCCGCTCATTGTGGATAAGAATGGTTTTGCCATAGTTCATGACTAGATTATCTCCATAACCCATGATTAGGCTAATGTCCGGCTATCCCGGGGACTTCCCAAATATCATTTATATACCATAAACCAGTTTTCAATTTGAGGGAAATGATGAGAAATTCTAAACTGAAGTATTCGGGCATTGTAGTAGCCATAATCGGCGTCCTGATACTCGCAGCGATGTTCTTTGTCTATGTTTCGAGATATATCAATAATGTACATCCTTCTGAACTTCCCTTGAGTGGTTACGTGATCCTCGGGTTCATCATGCTGGTCGGCGGGGTTTTAGTCTACACCTTTGTGGAGGAATGACTAAATATTTAAATGAAAGTTGAGATGGGTATGAGCCATTAAGGTAGTGAAAAGGCGGTGGAAGATATGGGGAAACCAGGAACTGGAACGCGCAAATATATAAGAAAGAAATTCCTAGCAATTAGCCTAGCCTTCTTCATGCTGTCCATCGGAGCATTTCCATTTTTGGACCAGGAATCGAACCAGAGCCAGATCGTTCCTCCTAATACTGGGTCATTATCTGGGACCCGAGCTCCCCAAACCCTGGAAACCGAGCATTTCACCATCACGTTCCAGGAAGGCATGGAAATGTTCGCCACGGAGGCGATAAATATAGCTGAGGAAATCTATCCAGATGCGATCCAGCTTGCTAATTACACACCTGATGAAAAGATATCCATTGATATTAAGGGCTTTCAAAAATTTCGATGTTTGGCGAATACTGGCGACTATGATGGGATACATATCGTGTTTCAGAGTGAATGGAGCATTGATTGGGCTAGCAACTGGGGAAATCGAGGAAATCTGGAACCCATAATCGCTCATGAACTTCATCATGTATTATTATGCCAAAAATTCGATGTCGTCAATATGCTGTATAGCACCCTGCCCTGGTGGTACTATGATGGTCTGGCCGATTATTTTTCTTCAGGATATTCAGATGATAAGCTCAGGAATGCTTATTCAATGCATACAAAATACTATCTAGAAGAAGACGAACTGATGATGCTGGATGAGATGTTGGATTGGGGAGGTTATTCTGGGATCCAAGGGTATGTCGAAGGTTTCTCTGTTTTTACATACATTGAAGAAACCTTTGGCCAGCAAACAATGACATCGTTCATTGAGAATTCGGAGAAGAACCAATCAGTGCATGATGGTTTCATGGGCACCTTTGGCCAGACCCAGGATCAATTCCAAACAGAATGGCTGGATTGGCTTCATAATAACTTCACGAAGGACGTAGTGACTGATTACACTACCTTCGGGGAGCCACTGACCAATACAACAGAAGCTGGCTTAAAAATTCCGACATCATGGCGCGATGGAAGGATCCTATATACCTCAGATATACATGGGACCATGGAGATATTTTCAATGAATGATAATGGAACTGACATCCAGCGTTTGACCAATAATTACTACACCATAGACACGGATGCCAAATACTCGCATGATGCCAGTAAGATAATGTTCACCTCAGACAGAGGGATGAACTTTGGTGTGTACATCATGGATGCCGATGGCAACAATGTCACCATCCTGGTTGATGACCAGTACTTGAATTTCGCAGGATCCTGGTCTCCTGGTGGGGATGAAGTAACATTCATCTCGAACAGGGCGGGCAATTATGATATTTATTCAATGAACACGGATGGAACAGGAATTTCCCAACTCACTACGGATGCCGGTAGTGATGGCAATCCAGTATTTTCTCCCAGCGGAGAGAAATTACTGTTCGTTTCAGATCGGGCTGGAACATTCCAACTTTTTATTATGGATAGTGACGGCTCAAATGTGGAGCAACTGACATTTTTTACTGGCGATGTCACCACTGTCAATTCCATTTCCTGGTCTCCAGATGGAAAAAAGGTGATGTTCGAGGTTCTGGGTCAATATTACTCCAGGTCCATTCATGAAATGAGTCTGGATGATCTGGAACCTGTGGAATTGATAGGCCCCCTATCAAACACGACTTACACGAATGTTCGTTTTCCAGTCTGGTCTGAAGATGCTGAAGAAATAGTATTTACATCTGCTGGAGAAATATACACATACGAAGTATTTGAATCCCCCTCGACCAGCACTGATTCTATACTGATATTCATTGGAATTCTTTTGACGACCGTGATAGGAGCATTGCTTGTCGGGGTAATAAGAAAATATTCCTGAAACATTCGCATAAAAGAATGAAAATCGGCTCCTGCCAGAAGACAATACATCAAAAATCAAACAAAGTGCAGTCCTTCACCTTCTCATTCTCGAAGAGCGAGCACATGGACTTCTCCATATTGAGGATCCTCTGCATGGTGTAATTGGAAACCCCGAAATCCTTGGCAATGGTCTTGGACATCTCCAGATACTTCCTGGCACCAGCCGCATGTACCGTCAATATCAGTTTATGACCGCAATAGCAATGGCCCATGACGGGTATGCGTCTGTACTTCTTCCCACATTTGGTGCATCTCACGGTCTGGGTGGAAAAGGATTTTAGATTCCCTATCATGTCGGGCATGAAATGACCGGATATCAAACGCTCGGCCACATCGGTCTGGTCCACGGCCCTGATCTTCCTGGCCAGTTCGAGCTGGATCCGAGTCTTATCAGCCATGGTCTCCAGGGTCTTGTAGGAAGATACCGTCGGCCCTCCAGCTATGTCCGTGGTATCGTTCGTGAACCCGAAACCCTCGTACTGGAGGACAGTGCCAATGCGGCTTCCGGCCGTGTCCAGGAACTCCTCTATTTTCTGCGGGTCCTTGTATTCCAGGCCCGCCTCGTACATCACGAGTGGGTATTCGAACATGAGGTCCACATTATGAGCTTCCTTGTCTATCTCGTTCGGGTTAAGGATGGTGGAAAGAAGAAGTGGGGCATCCATTCTGCCACCACGCCTCTCGGGAAGGAATGACCAGGAGAAATTGAGCAGGCCGTCCATGAGGAGCATGAAGCAATCCTCATCACCATCGCAGTTCCTCCTCTTCGCGGCATGGAAGTACGGATGCGCGTACCCCACACTGGCCTTGGTGAATCCGATCAATCTTGATAGAACCCCTCCTGATGTATGGGGTGATAGTCCGATGGTTGCCGCGCCTATGAGGTCACTACGCTTATTGGCATTGTAGAAAGGTTCCATCCCGTAGATCTTGACCAGCATATCGTCAATGAACTTGGATACCCTGACCATGTAATCACCGCCATCCAGTGGCATGATGATATCCTGTACCTTGAGCTCCACCATCTGGTCATCCCGTTCCAATTGCTTCCCATGGATGTCCTTCGTGTAGCCGAGTTTCCTCAAAGCCTCCACACTCGCATGTATCTCAGACGGCCTGAAATGCGTTAGAGGGGCATCTGTGGCATCATAGCGGCAAGTACCGTCCTTGAACACCCAAACCCCGTTCATGGCCCTTAGAATACCCTTCTCGGGTATCTCCACGCTCTTGTGTTTGGATATCATTCCTTTGACGCCCTTGACCTTGGGCAATTTATCAACATTTACCCCAAGGTTGTGCGCGGCCTCCTTCATGATGGCCTTGACATCTATCTCCTGCTCTTGATGGGATTCCATAGAAACTCTGTGACCCCCACACCCGCACTTGGCCAGCATTCCTGTATCACCGCATCTATTACATCGCCGCACCTCGACATCCACCTTCACCAGTCCTTCAGCCCTAGATCTCGAGTCGACCTGAGCTTGGTTCTTGGTCTGTTTCGCGGCCTTATTGAGCAGTCTGCTGGCTCCCCCTGCATCCCCTATTCCAAAAAGACTGTGAACAGGCGGGCTCATTTTCCTCATATCGCCCTTCTCTGGTCTGGCCATCCTCGCGCCTATTCTGGTGCCGCATTTGTCACCTATCTTCACACCTGCCAGTGATATGATATAATCCAGTGTCGCCGCGGCATCCCGATCTCCCTTGGGCGCGGATTTGGACACACCGGAGTTTTCTTCCAATCCAAGACTTCTCAATAATACTTCACCCATCTCGATCTCCAGGGAAGTTCCATTGACCTTGAACGGGGCTCCTAGCTGGATCAGGATCTCTCTGATATCATCCTGGATGTCGAGGATGAGGCTCTGTCCTTCCATCCTTCCCTTTTCAATTATATGGCTTTGGAGCAGGTCCACATCGTCCTTCTCTATGTCGTTCCACAGGAAATTCAGGTCCGGATGCAGGGGAATGTCATTCTCCCTGGCAAAGTCAAAGGCCTTGTCGATGTCCATCTTCTCCGATCCATCTGCCCCCTCTATGTTCTTGTCCTTCAAGATGGCATTGTACCAGCCTATATCGAATACCCCAGGAATGAGGGGATGATTGTTCTCCAGAAACTCGCCCACAGGTATCAGGATCTCTCCTAGGTCGATTATTTCCTCGATATCCGGGTTCAGCTTCCTGGCCAATTCCTGATCATTGATCCTTATATGATCCCCATTCTTCATCAGGACCAGAGGCCCCTCCAATGTGTCGCACGGGGTGGAGATGCCGGCCTTACCAGGTCTTTCGATCTTGATCTGGG
>JAGLQE010000005.1 GCA_023137005.1 Thermoplasmata archaeon | reverse complement strand
CGTGGTGGCAATTTCAGGAGACACGATGGGCTCCTTGGGATCAACCTGAATGACCACGTCCGCCCCTTTGACAGGATTCTTGTCCTGATCCGTGACAGTGATGATGATATTGGCCAGCCCTGGATTGCCAGCTGTGTCATTATCCAAGATGACGTCGGGATCGGCCTCCATGCTTATTGCAGTAAATTTTATTTCATCCGGGTATGCGGTTATCAAGACCAATTTATTCGGGGCTGGATCGTACTCGTCCAACTCCGCACTGCATACCTCAAGAAGAATTCCAGAACCATTCCTCAAGAACTCACTGGTTGGTGGCACATAGGGCGCTGTGTAGGTGGTTCTGAAAATACCAGCAGCATCCGTGGTACCATTGTATTCTGATAGTGTGCCGTTCGTGACAGCTAACTTGACAAATGCGCCTGGTACCAGCTCATTCTGGAATGTTCCATCCGGATACTTGATAGTACTGGTTATCTTCACAGAAATATCAACACTCGAACTGGATCTTATGGCTGAGGGAGTGTTTACGAATCTGGCACTGAGCCATTTAGTGTTAGGGGGGTGCATCTCAAGTATCGATCTCCAATGATATATCGACCCAGCTGGCCCAGTCACCCAGCCAGTGAACCTGTCTGTACGATAGGCCTCGATATTGGTCCTGTAATACAGAACATCATAGGGCAGATCATAAGATATGGCTGCCTGGGCATCCATTATCAGTTCCATCCTCTCATCCTTGTTTCCAGACTCTCTGACCTTATCCATCAAGGCATCGAAGCTGGCATTTGAGTATCCTGGATGATTATGACCATCCAGGTTATTAGAATGGAAGAAATCATATAGGAATTCTGTTGGGTCTTCTTCGATCCTCCAATCCAGAATATACATGTCGAAATCCCTTTGATCAATATGATTTTGAATAGTACCATAGTCCATGGCAATGGATTCTGCATAGAGACCGATATCCTGCATTTGCTTGGCGATCATCAAGCCAGATTGTGCCTGTACAGGGTCATAATCGGCTGGTGGTGTCAAAATCTCTATTTTCCCACCTTCAGCATTACCAATCGATGAGCCGTCAGGATTGAGCCACCAGTTACCTGAGCCAGCATTATCAATCGCCTCCTGGCCAGTACTTCCATCCTCCAATTTGTAGCCTGCATCTGCCAGTATTATTTTTGCATGCTCCGGGTCAAAGGCGTATCTTGGAATACTATCGTTATACCAGGTACTGATGCATGATATCGGCCCATCCACTACTATAGCAAAATTTCGCAGTAATCTAGAGTGTATAGTCATTTTATCAATACAATGAGCAATCGCATGCCTGAGCGATTTCTCAACATCCTCTCCAGCCTCATTATAACCAAATGACCTTCTCTCTGGCCTCATATTATATCCAAGATAGCTAAACCCTTTTTGAGCAGACTGCTTTATTCCAAGGTCTGGCTCATTCATTATTTCCTGGACGAAGGTGGGTGGGATGGGCGACAATATCATATCAATGTCATTCTGTTTTAATGCAGAAACACCATGCCAATCATGATATATCTTGAAAACAATAGCCTCGATTATTGGCTGTTTAGCATTATCTGGATCATGCTTGAACCCTGGTTTGTAAAAATGGTCTCGATTGGTTAATATCTTTGATTTGACCCCAGGATTCCATGAATCAAATTTGAAAGGCCCACTTCCAATAGAATCACGATTATCCCATGTCCTAGCCTTGCTGAAGCTCCACGAATCCTGGCTACCAGGAGTATAACCGGGATCCAGCCAGATCTTTGCTTCATTCACATTTTGGCTGGCTATTTCATTTCCCCAGATATGATATGGTAAAATTCTGGGAGCCAGTGTGATATTCCAGAAATTGTAATACGGCCTTTGTAGAGTGAACTTCAAAGTCGACTGCATACCATCCTGGCTTTCCCAGGTCTTATTGATATCGAGCCAGTTGTCTTCAGAATAATTACCATTCACAAAGCTCCCATTGTCCGTGAGACACTCAATATCCCCTCGCCAAACCGGGTGCTGGGCTGCAGCATGGTATGAGAATAAGATATCCCGAATATCCATCTGATGCCCATCATGGAATCTCACATTTTCGAAATCATAATAAATTGTAGCCTCTGGCTTGGATGAGTTTTCCCAATTATCTTGAGGATCGAATCCGAACAATACCGAGGAATTGCCGGATTTATAAGCGATGTAAGGCATCAGTTCTTTTGTTTCAGGGTCCTGGTAAACTGGCTTGTCGTATATCCATTGGATCACATGCCATGTCCAGATATCGTCAGCCACCAGGGGATTGAGGGTCTTGATATCATCCTGCATGGCCAGTCTGAGTGTGTAGGTATTATCTTCAGGAACATAGGCATCCTGGGATGATATCGTCATGGCCAGTGATGAAGATGCCATCATGATCACAACAATAACTGAAATTACTCTTCCACTATTCACAATTTCAATAACTTACATTTGCTTATAAAGGGTTGTTGGTACAACTTTTTGTGTAATATATAAGCAGATTGGTACAGGGTTTTGTATATTCCTATTTTAGAATCCAACTTTCTTCCCTGTCTTATCCCTCTTGAACTTTCCAAAATCATCCAATCTCTCTATCTGCTGGCCTGTGAAGACCGGGCCATCTCTGCAAACCTGCTGACCTCCGCAATCGCATGACCCGCACAGGCCGATGCCGCATTTCATTCGCATCTCAAGGGACATTATTATATGATCATG
>JAGLQE010000049.1 GCA_023137005.1 Thermoplasmata archaeon | reverse complement strand
ATCGCTCCCCAGAAGAACATGATGGCAAGGCTGGAGAATGACAGATTTGTGTCAGATCTCCAGACAAGCCAGATGACCCAGACTATGGATGGTATGAAGGCTACCAGGAGGAAGAATATTATTGTCTGGATGAGGTCGGTGTCCATGATTCAGGCTCCGTTTCAATACCCCGGGAATTAGTCCACAATGGCTGTTTTCCCAGGATCATTCCTCGTCCTTATCCTTTTTCCTTTTGGTGAAGAACCAGAGAATGAACATAGCGATCAAGACCTCCAGGAATATGATCAACAGTATGGATACAACTCCCCAATACGGCCAATCATCTGATAATTCCTTACCAGTTACCTCGCTGTCCAATGGTGCGGTGTCCATGGTGTCTATGACCCCGTCACCATCATCATCTGTATCTGCATTATTCCCTATCCCATCTCCATCTGTATCAATGGTCTCTGTAGGATCCAGCGGGAAGTCATCATCTGTATTTGGTACGCCATCACCATCTTTATCCGAGTCTGCATTGTCTCCAGTGCCATCTCCATCCGTATCTACGGATTCGGTGGCATCATCGGGGAATGCATCGTCATCATCCGGCACACCGTCATCGTCCGAATCAAGCCCCCCAACTGTAAGAGTGTATGAGTGGATATCCGAGCCACCGTTCCCGTCACTGGCCGTGACCTCTATGCTGTAGGTTCCCGTCAGGGCAGTTCCGCCGAGCACTCCTGCAGTATCGATAGAAAGCCAGGAAGCTCCTGACACGCTCCATATGATGGTATCGCCGTCAATATCAATGGCATCAAAATCCACAGAATAGGCATCTCCTTCTGCTGCATCCAGTGTACCAGTTGTTGTGATGGTCGGCCAGTCATTCACATTGCTCACGGTCATGGTTATGGTGGCAGTTGCTGTTCCACCGTTCCCATCAGAGATCGTGTATGTGAATGTATCAGTGCCAACATAGTCCGCATCTGGCTCATAATCCACCCTGGAGTTCCCAGAGGCAATGCTCACGGTCCCATGTGTTCCCTGGGTCACGCTAACCACTGTCGGGGTCTCGCCCTCATCTGGTGTGATAATATCATTGTTCAGGACATAGATCGTGGTGAAACTGTCCTCATCGACCGAAGCCTCGTCATCCACAGCCACAGGGTCGTCATTGACATTTTCAACTGTCACGGTCACGGTCGCAGTGTCATTGAATTCCCCATCATCTATGGTATAAGTGAATGTGTCAGTGCCAACATAATCCGCATCTGGCTCATAGGAAACATTTTTCCCACTATCAGTGATCGTGACAGCTCCATGCGCTCCCTGGGTGACAGTGATGATGGTCAATGCATCAATATCATCATCATTTGCCAGTACATCGATTGTTGTTGCAGAACTGTCTTCGTCAACAGTTGCCGCATCATTATTTGCAATTGGTGCGATATTATTGATGGTAAGGGTTGTGGCATCCGTGCTGCTGGCTGTTCCTGTGTCTGTGATCTCAAGCCCAATGGTCAATGCCGTGCCCTTTGCTAGGCCTAGTGCTTCAAGTTCTGCCCAAGGCACTGTTGTATCAACTCCTGTGGCATCGTCGTATGCCCCATCATTGTCCAGATCCCATGCATATGCTAATGCATCACTGCCAGGGTCTGTTGAACCGCCACCGTTCAGAACCAGGTCTTCACCTTCATTGATGACATATGGTCCTCCTGCGTCTGCAGTAGGTGCCAGATTATTGATCGTCAGGGTTCCTGCGCCTGTGCCCGCTCCCATATTTGAATCTGTGACCTCTAGACCTATTGTCAATGCCGTACCCTCACTGGCCAGTCCCAGGCTGCGTAGTGTTGCCCAGGTAACTGTCGGGTTCACTCCAGTAGCATCGTCATAAGCCCCATCATTGTCCAGATCCCAAGCGTATGATATTATAGTGTCCCCATCCGGATCATATGAGCCGCTGCCGTCCAGAATAACCTGATCACCTTCATTTATGGTGTAAGGGCCACCAGCATCTACTACGGGTGCATCGTTCGCTCCATTGATGATTATGGTGACCATGGCCGTATCGAATGCCAGACCATCTGTAATTGTGTGATTGAAGAAATCAAATGCCTGCTCTCCCACAGCCAGATCATCAAAGTTGCCATTGGGGTTATAGTCGAATGTGCCGTCGCCATTATCCGTCACCAGGCCAATTGTGCCGGTGACATCAAATGCACTGACACTCAATACATCATTTGTATCTATATCTGTGTCATTGGTCAATACGCTGGCTGTTGTGAATAAGCTATCTTCATCAGTGATGAATCCTGGTCCGCCGTCGTCAACCGCAATTGGCGCAATGTTCTCTCCTGTTATGATGATGGTGACCATGGCAGAATCTAATCCACCATTGCCGTCCATAACTGTGTAATTGAAGAAATCATATGCTATTTCACCTACAGCCAGATAGTCAAATTGACCATTAGGGTCATAGTTGAATGTTCCATCGGCATTATTTGTCACCAGACCTATTGCGCCAGTATCATTAAGTGCATTGACACTCAATACATCATTCGTGTCTGGGTCTGTGTCATTGGTCAGAACGCTGGCCGTGTTGGCAGCAGCTGCTTCATTGACCACAAATCCTGGTCCACCGTCGTCCACTGCAGTCGGAACATCATTTATCCCATCAATGGTGATGGTGACCATTCCTGTATCGAACAGTTCTCCGTCGGTTAATGAATAATTGAAGAAATCAAATGCTTGTTCACCTACTGCCAGATAGTTGAACTGGCCGCTCGGATTATAGATGAATCTTCCCTCTGTATTATTGGTCACCAACCCAATTGTACCTGTGTTGTCCAGTGAGAAAACTGTAATCATATCCCCTTCCGGGTCTGTATCATTGATTGTAACATTTCCTGTAATGAAGACCGTGGCCTCGTCAGTGGTATAACCGTCATCCACAGCCACAGGGGCACTGTTCACAGGGTTCATGGTCACCGTGCTGGTAACCACTGCGCTGGAATTATCCCCGTCCGAGACCTGCCAGGTAATGGTTCTGATGCCTGTAGTTGGGTTGCCTGCTGTGTTCTCGAAGGTCACACTCTCCAGTGCCAGCTCATAGTTGGCTAGAGTATCTGTGCCTACCAGATGTAGTTCATCTGCATTGGAGCCAGCTACATCTTTTGTTATGCTGCCCATGTCAACGAAATCAAGCCAATCCTTGGAGATCTGATAATTTGCTGTAATATTAATCCAGGCCTCTACCAGGTTTGTGTCATCAGCATCAGTTATTGTGATTGTGCTGTCAATTATGGCAGCACCCTGTCCTTCTGTGTAGGCCAGTGTTCCGGCGGCATCTGTGATCACCGGTGGCTGGTTAATAATCCAGCCATCAGCATTGACCCATGGGTATTGGTCAAAGTTTGCTGCAGGATGGGGCACAAGTGTATCTCCGATATCGTCGAAGTCCGTATCGACTCCAGCATAATCGTCCCAGTAATTGCCACCATCTGGAAGGCCATTATCATAAAAGTTGCCAGCAGGTGCCGGGTCATTGACATGATCTATATTGGCATTCTTGAAATTGTTATTATAAAATGTATTGCCCAGGCAAGCACCATCAAAATAGATTGAATAATTGCTGTAGCTTACTGTATTATTGTGAAACGTATTTAGGTTAGAGTTGGCAGCCAGGTATATTCCATGATTGGAGTTGTTGAAGAATGTATTGCCGTAAACTGTGTTAGTATTGGCATCTCCATATAGGTTAATTCCCTGATCGTTGAGCGAAGCATTGTTTCCCCATACTGTGTTGTTTTCCGAACCCCAAAGGCGGATCCCCACCCACTCATTGTCATAAACATGATTTTGAGAGATTATTGAATTATCAGATATAGCATATATTCCAGCGTCGCTATTGGAGACTATATTGTCCGATATATTGCACAGATTTGCGTTATCGAGATATATGCCGTTAGAAGGGGCAATTGCGTTAATGACATGAAATCCAGAGACGCTTGCACCGGTAGCTATGATATTAAAACCATGGCCAGCATAATTCGCATCGATTATTGTGGTGTCCCTGTCTTCGCCAATTATTGTCAATTGTTTATGCACAAACACATTTTGTGTATATGTGCCAGCACCCACGAGGATAGTGTCTCCTCCGACTACGCCAGCGTTATTAATTGCCTCATTGATGCTCCCAAAGTCACCCGGAACATTCCAAGTAGCATTCGGTGTGTCATCCACGGTCTTTCCTTCTGCATTCCCTACTGTGATAACCACACTGCTGAATATCAGCATCGTGCACATCCATATCGCTATAATTTTAGACTTCATCTATTCCACCACATTTGTAATTATAAATGTGCATATCTAAAGGCTGTACTTATTATTTATCAATAAAAACAAAAATGGGTTTGGCCTTGTTCTGCTTCGCAGTCCAAGTCCACCCAACAATCTTTTTCGTTCTAAATATAAAACACTGGCTTAGAAAAAGATTGATGGGCCCGCCCGGATTTGAACCGGAGTCTATAGCTCCCAAAGCTACAAGTATACCAAGCTAACCCACGGGCCCATTTTGTTCGTGGTTGGTAATGCTGTGAATAAAAGATATGATAAATACCTTTTGGCATAGTATTGACACAAATTTTATTACCGGCAGTCCTATCCATGGTCTGAAAAGAGCCTATGGTCTAGCTGGTTTCATCGACTGCATCAGTGTGCATCGATGCCAGAAATGACGCCGCCTTCACACGGCGGAGATCTCCAGTTCAAATCTGGATAGGCTCACTTTCTCTCTTTTTATAATATCTTCTTGACGGACCATCCCAGCATATTGATCCCGATCCATATCCCTGGAAACCAGGAGATCATCAGAGCCCATACACCCAGCCCGCTCAAGGACCACAATACGGATGATGCAGTAAAGATCCCGGCAAAGAGCATGGTGTTCTTCCATGTGTATCTTGGGCCTGGTTTTTTACTAGACCTTGACCGCCTGGATCTTTTCAGACCTGTGCGGAATAATAAGAATGCCCCGATATAGAAGGATATGATTATCACATGCCCTGTAATTCCTGGCAATATCTCGGGCCTGATGAATATTCCCATAATTATGTAGATCAATGCGAGTGGTATGGCGAGCACCCACATCTCTTTTTTAGATGGCATGAGGCTCCGGAAAGAATATCTCTGGCCCAGGATCTTCTTCCTCCATAGATAGGCAAGTAATGCCAGAAAACCAAATACACTGATACTGGAAGCCAATGAATGTATTGGTGAGGGCGAGCTTCCACCATGCAACATGCCGGCCCACAAAAAGAACAATGCCGGGATCAGTATGGGTCTTCTTGCCACGGACCTTCTCAATTTCACCGGGAGCTCTGAATAGATCTCTGATGAGCCCGTGAGCAGATATTCCGCAGTGAGCAGTGGTAGGATGAAGGATAATAAAGGATGCCACCAGAGGACCAGGACCATGGTCTCAACAATGGCCACTCCACCCATGCTCACCATCGGCTCTCCCCAGGTTGGTATCCAGAGGACCTTGGTGATGTAGGCCTCGTAAAGTCCAAAGATCACTCCACCAACAAATAGGAGCCAGAGCTTCGGTCTACCTCTTAGAACAAAATGTCCGATAATAAGGCAGTGAAGGCCGTAAAGAGGTAGCACACCGATCCATCCCCAGACAGTTGTGAATGGGAAAATATATGAGCCGGATATCACCTCCGCAAAAAATGTGGACAGGGCACTCAATATCAGCCAGAAGAATATCTTTTCCCTTCTTGAGGGTTTTTCATCTTGTACATGTTCCACAAAATCAGAATGCGGCAATGCCTATAAAAATACGTTGATATGCACTTAGAGGCGATTCATGTGTTTTGACCAAAGTAAACTCTTTTCTACCAGTTCCCCCTTCTCCAATTGATGGGAATCATTACTATCCTCGG
>JAGLQE010000048.1 GCA_023137005.1 Thermoplasmata archaeon | reverse complement strand
GGACATAGAGAACTGGCTAAATAATATTTTGGAGAGAACACTTTGTCAATGAAGAATGAGATATTATGGAGTTCAGGGCGATCAAGGATTATCTAGTAGCCACGGCACTGTCACCAATGACCAGATCCATGTGGGCGTGGTTTATCGTGAGGGTGGATATCTTCTCGCTGTTGATGGTAAGCGTGATGAGCTCTGTGGGGTTCATCTCGAAGGATGTGTTCAACCAGCTTCTTGTGATCAGATAATCCGTATCCCAATCAAAGTTATACCTGACCATCGTGCTGTTCAGGTAAGTGAACCAGGCATCCCCATACTGGGTGGTCTGATTAAGGGTGATATTCCCGGTGAGGGCATCGGTGGTGGGAATATAGGAATTCGCATCATTGAATGTGGAGGTGGTGGCCGACCTAAGATAGGTCGTGATACCACGAGTGTCAAACCCATTGAAACTCTGGTTCTTGCCGATGAATGTCACCTGGGTGATGATCATATTATACCTGCTGCCTTCCTGCCTCAGGGTTATCTGTGGCGGAGCCTTCACGAGTTCGCCCTCTGCCTGGCTGAGTATGATAGCATCATTCTCGTAGACTATGGTTTGTGGCACAAAGTACCTGTTGGGGACCAGTAGCTTGACATTGCCACTGGAATTACTCCAGAGCATCTCAGATGTGTATACTGGCGGAGATCCTCCTGATGACATATTGTACATCCAGCTAACTTCACACCCGGAGGTCGAGGAATCCGGATTGATCGATAATTGCCCCATAGTGGGAGCCGCGAACATTGGAATTCCCTGAGCACCCAGTGTTATTGGTGAATAAAGGGATACATCATAGCTACCCAGCATTCCAGAGAGTATCTGGAGGTTCACGCTGTGCTTGAGCGTGGAGAACTGAGCCTCGACATTGCTCATGTGGGTGGCCTCATTATCCTCCATCCAGATAGGTACATACTGATTCATGAACATGGATAAAAGTGTAAGGAAGATCATCATCGACATGATGGTCCCTATGGTGGATGAGACACCGTCCTCGTTCCATGAGAGGCGACGGGTCAATCGTTTCTTATTTTGGCATCTCGGCCTAGAATTTGATGACAACATGAGGTATTTCCACCACTACCTCAACTATGCAAATCTGCTATTTATATGTATCGAGAAAGATAGATTATTCATAAAATAATTATGCAACTCACATATACTGGCTATATGTAAATACCTGTATTATCATTATGATTAAAATCATCTATTTTATGGTTATTTAATGGTTATAACCACTATAAAGTTATATACCTCAGAGAGATATAGTATAATATAATCACGTGAGGGATTCATTTGAGTAAGAGGAGAATTAGCAAAAAGTTAGTTTGGGATGATAGAGGTGTGAGCGAGGTCATTGGTACCATCCTCATGTTGACCATAACCGTGGTATTGTTCTCAAGCATAACAGTATGGGTGACCAATTTGCCAGAGCCACAGGGCCGTGTCTATGTTCAGATAGAGAGTAGCATCATCCCTAACGACGACAATGACTGGACCCAGGGAGCAGAGGTCCGTCTTCATCATGTTGGAGGAGCTGACCTGAACAATTTCTGGACTGTCATCTTCCTGAATGTCGATAATGTCAT
>JAGLQE010000047.1 GCA_023137005.1 Thermoplasmata archaeon | reverse complement strand
TATGCTTTATGTGATGTCCGATGCCCCTCCTCCCCTTTTGATATCACTGTATCTTATCGATAAGGGTGGTATGCTGGTCGCCAAGGCCGAGCGCGAGGAGACCGAGCTTGATCCCGATATCTTTGCCTCAATGCTGAAGGCGGTCGGTGATTTTGTGAATGATTCCCTTTCCATGATGGGCAAAGGAGGAGGTGCTGGCCTTAACTCACTAGGCTATGAGAGATACAAGATACTTGTTCGATCATTGGGAGATATCTCACTGGCTGCCGTCATCGAGGGGAATGAAAGTGAGTTCCTGATCGATGATATGAAAAGCATATTGGCAGATTCCTCGGAGGCCCTGGCCAATTGGACAGGCAATATGGCTGAGGCAGATGCCATGGCCCCTCGTCTGACCGATCTGATAGGGTCTGGAAAATATGATGGCCGCTTCCTTGTTGATGATGCCAAGATAAAGCAGGAGAACCTCTTCGACAATGTTCTTCTGGGCATTCAAAGAAGTGCTACCGATACTCCATTACTCATATTCCTTGACGATGTCCAGTGGGCGGATCCCACCACCCTCAATCTCATGCATTACCTGGCTCGGAACACTCGTCAGTCGAGAGTCCTTATGATCAGCACTTTTCGTCCAGAGGATATCATTGCATTGGACAGTGGCAGACCCCATCACCTTGAAACCACCATGCAGAACATGAGCCGTGAATCCCTGTTCAATAGGATCGATCTGAAAAGGTTGGAGCCAAAAGAAACTGAGGAAATGATCACATCCGCGCTGGGGAAAGTGCATCTGAAAAAGGAGTTCCTGGCCCGAATATTCAGGGAGACCGAGGGAACCCCATTCTTTGTTCTCGAAATAACCCGGCTCCTGGTCGAGGACGGTGCTATCACTCAGGACGAGGAGGAGGGATGGAAGATAACCAGGTCAATGGAGGACCTTGATATCCCATCCAAGGTCTATGACGTGATAAAAAGGCGTCTGGATAGAGTGAAGATAGATCAAAAGGATATCCTGGAATGTGCCAGTGTCATCGGGAATGCTTTCACCTCGGCCGTGATCGGTAGGACCCTCGAGCTCAATCGTATCAAACTCCTCAAGAACCTCAGGGAAATAGAGAACGATCACCGTCTTATCCATTATCTGGATGAGGGATATATCTTCGACCATGCCAAGATCAGGGACGTATTGTACACTGGCATTGGTGCTGAACTTAGAAAGGAATATCATCTTATGGTGGCGGAGGCCATGATGGGCCTGGGGGAGGAAGAATTGGGAGATATCCTTGACCCTCTAGCCTATCATTTTTCGGAGGCCAGGGACAAAAGAGCGGGTGATCACCTCATCCGTGCAGCCAATAGAGCAAGGGACAGGTACGCTAATGAAGAGGCGATACACTCATTCAAGAATGCCCTGCATTTCACAGATGATGATAATATCAGACCTATGATATTGGAGAGCCTGGCCGAGATCCAGATCCAGATCGGAGATTATGACGAGGCCCTGCCCAACTTGAACATATTGTCCGAGATAGTGGCGGGAGGAGAGGATATAGAGATCCAAGCCCGGGTGCTCAGGCTTTCAGGCGAGACCTATGAGAAAAAAGGTGATTTTGACAGGTCTCTGGAATTGTTCGATCAGGCAAGGCAACTTATCGGCAGTGTTGACCCAATGGAATTGGGGCGGATACTGGTTGGTGAGGGTTCGGCCTTCTGGAGAAAAGGAAGTTATGATGATGCCATGAACTGTTTCAAAAAGGCATACGATACCTTCGAGGGTGTGGAAGGAGCCATGGAGGACAGTGCCAATGCCCTCAGGATGGTGGGGAATATCTATATCAGTCAGGGGGAGAAAGCACTGGCTCTTGATAATTCTGAGAAAAGCCTGATGCTCATGGAAAAGATAGGAAACCTCCCAGGCATAGCCTCCGCACTGAACAATATCGGCATAGTCCATCGTAGAAAGGGGGATCTTGACCTTGCCCTGGAATATCAGACCCGGGGTCTGGAGATAAGGGAGAAGACAATGGACAAACGTGGCATAGCCTTCTCGCTCATCAATTTGGGAAACCTGAATTGGGACAGAGGGGATCTGAGCATGGCATTGCAGAACTATGAGAATAGCCTGAATATCATGGAGACCATGGGGGACAGGCAGGGAACTGGCCTCTCACTCAGTAATATCGGGCTGGTGCACATGAACAGGGGCGATATGGACATTGCTCTGGAATAGCAGACCCGGGGCCTGGAGATACGCGAGAAGATAAAGGACAGGCACGGAGTTGCCGAATCGTTTTACAACATCGCCCTTCTTCACCTG
>JAGLQE010000046.1 GCA_023137005.1 Thermoplasmata archaeon | reverse complement strand
TCCTGATCACCAGGCAGTTCAATGTCCGTTGTCGTGGTGTAGTTCAATGTGACATTGTTGGTCAGTATGTCTCCCTCTAGAGCCGACAGATCTATCTGAACAGTTATCGGGAAGGCATAGAAACCAGGTCCGACATCCGTGAAGTAGAACCAAAGGTCCAGTCCAGCTATTCCTGAGCTGTCATACTCAGGGATTATCGACCATGCGCCATCGCTCACATAGTTCACACCAGCTGGCAGAGTGTCATTTATCCAGACATTGCCTGCTGTGCTACCGGTGTTCATGAATATTATCGTGTAAGTTAGTAGATCTCCTGGACTTGCCACCCACCTGTCAACAAGTTTCATGATGGACATGTCAGGGGCCAGGACAATTGTAGTTGCAGAATCGTCGCTATTGGTGTAATTCGTGTAAACGATGCCATTCACATTCGTGTAGTTGATGTAGATCCAGTTATCGAGGACCGTGCCATCTGGGAGTCCATTATTGACCGTGACGGTCACATGTACTTCATAGGAGCCAGGTGCCACATTGGAATAATTGGCCCACATCTCCTGGCCGCTTGATCCACCGTCCACGAACTCGAGAAGGGTATCGGCGTCACTGCTTACCAAGGTCACATCGGCTGGAAGGATATCGTACAGCTCCACATCGCAGTTCACCATTCCTGTATTATTGAAGTATATGGTGTAGGTCAGTGTGTCGCCCCAGGTCGCATATTCCATATCGACCACCTTCTCGATGGTCATGGAAGGTGTGTATATCGTGGTATTGGCCCAGGCTGTCGATGATTCATATTCGTAGCCGCCGGTCTGGTAGTCCAGGGTTACAGTGTTGACCAGTATGGTTCCATCGGAGACAGTGTCGTTCACGGTCACATCTATCGTGAAGAAGTAATTATTGGGAGCGAGGTTTGTGAAGTGCCAGGAATACATATTTCCAAAGATGGTCAATGCACCTGTACTGGTGTCGCTAACATAGGTCACGCCGGCTGGCAGGGTATCATTCACCCATACATCTCCAGCAGTTGCCACTCCTGTATTATTGTACCAGATGGTGTAAGTGAGTGTATCACCGGGCTGTGCCCAGTCCGTGTTCACAGTCTTCTCAACCACCATGATGGCCTCATCGACCAGCGTGGATGCCGTGTCGACCGAGCCGATCTGTGCTACGCCAACACCATTGGTGTAATCCAGGGTCGCTGTATTGTTCAGGAAGGTTCCAGGGTCAACTGCATCTATCGTGACAATTATCACAAATGAATGATCGCCAGGTGCCACATTGGTGAAGTTGTAATACCAGGTGATCCCATCATTCCAAGAACCTGCAAAGCTGGGTACTAAAGCTGAAGTGTCGCTCACCCATGTAACTCCTGCTGGCAATGTATCATTTATCCACACAGAGGCCAGATTTGTTCCGGATGTATTATTGAACCAGATAGTGTACTGCAGGCTGTCGCCAGGTGCGGCATTGGTCAGATTAACTGATTTGGATATAGCCATGTCAGATATCGTGGTCAAAGCACTGTCCGAAGGTCCGGTAAATGGATAACCGCTCTCTGCCGTGTAGTTTATCCATACCCAGTTCCACAGCTCATCCCCACCCATATGACCATAGGCATCGTCGATCCAGGCCATTATCGTGAAGGTGTAGGTAGAATCGCCGGGAACACCAGTGAACTCATAAAAGAGATCCTGGCCAGCCGGCACAAAGCTGAAAGGCAGCCCCAGTGATGCGGCATTATCCGAGATATAGACAACGCCATCCGGCAGTGTGTCATTGAGCCACAAGAAAGCAGCTATCCCAGAATCCACATTGGTGAAGGTTATGGTGTAGTTCAGGAAGAAGCCTGGACTAGCAACTGCATGGTCAACAGTCTTGTCGATGATGAAGGTCGGTCTGTTGATGTGGGTCTCCGCGGTATCCGAGGTCTGATTGCCCAGCCACTGACCGCTCCATTCATATTCACAATCCACTGTATTGACAAGTGTTGGGCAATCCGGGGTTGTGGAATCCACAATGAAGGTTATGGTGAAGCTATGGTCACCAGGTGCGACATTGGTGAAGTTGAAATACAATGTCTGGCCGATCAAAGCCGCGCCAGCGAATGTAGCACCGACCACCGAGCCAGCTGTGTGACTCTGATAGATAAGCTCGATCGGGAACACATCCTCCAGCCAAACACTGCTAGCATCCGCGCCTCCCGTATTATTGAAGTATATAGTATATATTAGAGTATCACCGGGGTTTGCCTCGGCACTGCTCACGATCTTCTCGACAACAATGACCGGTCTAAGAACTGTTACATTGGCCCAATCCTCGGCTGTCTGCTCCAGGCCATTATCGGCCTCGTAGTCGCAGATCACATCATTGACCAGCACGGTTCCATTGGCCACATCCGTGTTTATCATCACGGTTATCGTGAAGGAATTATCACCGGGTGCGACATTGGCAAAGAACCAGGAATAGGTATCGCCTATCACTGTCAGGACACCGGTGCTTGTGCTACTCTGGAAGGTCACTCCGGATGGGAGCGTATCATTTATCCAGATATTGGCATTCCCGCTTCCGGTATTATTGAACCAAATTGTGTATGTGATGGTGTCACCGGGCATGGCCTCTGTAACGCTCGCAGATTTCTCCACGGTTATTATTGGAATGACCACCAGGGTCGTTGCATTGTCCGATGAGCTCCAGTCATTACCTGCGTCCGTCTCATACTCACATACCACGGTGTTCTCAAGGACCGTGCCATCTGGAGTTGTCAGAAGGATCAGGACATTGATGATAATGAAATGATCTCCAACAGGCACATCAGTGAAGTAGAAACTGTAGGTGCTGGCATTAAAGCTATCCCAGGCCAGGTCAGAGGATGGAAGTCCCATGACCGAGATATAAGATGGCAGTGTATCATTAAGCCAGACATGGCTTGCATTGACACTTCCGGTATTATTGAACCATATTGTATATGTCAGCATATCGCCGGGATTGGCAATTGACATATCCACTATCTTTACAATATCGATCACTGGCCTATTGACCATGGTCGATGCATTGGCATCGGAGCCGGGCATCATATCGCCCACATCATTGGTATAATCCATGTCAACCGTATTATTGACCCATGTTCCGGGTGCAAGACCTGCATCTATCTGGACGGTTATGATGAAGCTGTTGTAGCCGAACCCGACATTGATGAAGTTGTAGTACCAGATGGTTCCATCATCCCATGAGCCATTAAAGCCAGGTATCATGTAGGCGGTGTCGTTGACCCACGTGACTCCTACTGGCAATGTATCATTTATCCAAACATTGGAGATCGTGAAATTGGATGTATTGTTGAAGTAGATAGTGTAGTTAAGGAAGTCACCGGGGTTGGCAAATTGCATATCGACCGTCTTGTCCACTATCATCGAGCTTACTAGGGTGACCGCATGATCGGTTGAGCCCGCAAACTGATAATCACTGCTTGTGCAGGAGTAGTTCAATTCAACGGTATTGTTCAGTTCAGAGCCAGATGGGGTTATTACATCTATCTGGGCCATCACATTTATCCAGTGGTTGCCAACAGGAAGGGTGTCGAAGTACCAGCTCAAGACAGGAAGTCCTGAATTGTCAAAGTTATCTGGCACTACACCGCTCGTATTGTAACCGATATAATTGACTCCAGCCGGAAGTGTATCATTTATCCACACATCTGCTGAAAATGATCCGGTATTATCAAAGTTGATAGTGTAGATCAGGACATCACCAGGTGCGGCTATGTCCAGGTCCACAGTTTTCGATACAGATATGATCGGCCTCATCACTGTTATGTCTGCTGAATCACTGCTCGGTGGACCAGCAATGCCAGTGTCAGATACATATTCACAGGTCACGGTATTGGTCATGGGGTCCATATCGATCTCGCTGGTCACCATTACATCGATCACCAGGAAGTTATTGCTGCCACCCGGCACATTGCTGAACTCGAATTCAAGAACCTGGCCGACCTGAGTAAGGGTGTATGTATATCCTGTGGATGCAGCCGTGTCATTAACGTATACCACTCCATCAGGAAGAGTATCATTCAACCAGACCGTGGCTGCATTTCCATTTCCAGTATTATTGAAGTAAATGAAATACGTGATCATATCGCCAGTGTTCACAATTGTCTGACTGACTTGCTTGACAATATCGATGTACGGGCCTTCAAGAACGATAATATCATCTGAGGCATCGAAAGGTCCAGAAGGAAGGCCATTATCCTGAACGTATTCAAGGTAGGCAAAATTCCAAAATTGTGTACCCGGTACAAGGGCAGCATCCAACAGCACCACTATATCAAAGGAATAATCCCCGGGTGCGACATTGGTGAAGTTGAACCAAAGGTCCTGACCACTCACTCCCGAGCTATCGTAGCCCATGACACCTGCGGCCGTGTCACTGATATAAGACACCTCTCCAGGTAATGTGTCATATATCCAGACGGACATGGCAGAGGCTGTGCCCGTATTATTGAACCAGATGGTGTATATCACGGTCTCACCAGGCAAGGCATAGGTCTGATTGGCTATTTTGTCTATGCTGATCAGAGGTCTGATAAGTTCAGTGCTGGCCTCGGCAGATGATGTTACATTGTTAGGGGTGTATTCGCAGACCACTGTATTATTGAGCCACGGGAATGTTGTCGTATTGAGGATCATCACGGTTATATCAAAGAAATAAACACCGAATCCCACATTGGCAAATATGTACTGGATAGGTGAGGTTGCTGTATTATTGCTTACCAGTTCAGGGATCGCACCGGCCGTGTCACTGATGTAAATGACACCAGCAGGCAAAGTATCGTTTATCCAGACCATGGAGGCCACGCTATTCAGATTGGTATTATTGAACCAGACGGTGTAGATGAGAGTATCACCTGGCTGTGCCAAGGAAAGATCTACCACCTTGTCAACATCGATGAATGGATAATAAACCGTTACAGGTGCAGTAGCATTGGATTCGGCCTCCACTCCAGTCTCGGCCTGGTACGAACACTCGAACTCATTGATGAGCACGGCCCCATTGGCCACAGCATCTACCTGAACAGTTACCGTGAAAGAATTGTTGGTGAAGGGCAGGATGTCTATGAAGTGCCAGGAATACATCGTGCCGATTATGAGAGGATCAACAGTTCCATTGGTATCACTGATGTAGGTAACTCCAACTGGCAAGGTATCATTCACCCAAACATGGGAAGCTATTGCCGAGCCAGAATTATTGAAGTATATGGTGTATGTGATAAGATCTCCAGGATTGGCAAAAGAAACATCCGCGGTCTTACCAGCAATTATTATTGGCATGTTTATCGTGGTATTAGCCGTGTCATTGGAGCCAGGCATGTCGAGTCCAAAGGCATCCGTGTAGTTCACAGAGACATTGTTCGTCAGAATACCAGACAGGTTCGGATCTGAATCTATATCGACCGTGACCGTGAAGAAATGAATTCCGGGGGCCACATCTGTGAAGTTGAACCAAAGTAACTGACCACTCACTCCCGAGCTATCGTAACCCATGACACCTACGGCCGTGTCGCTGACATAAGTTGTATTGTTGGGTAGCGTGTCATTGACCCAGACAAAACTGGCATTGGAAATACCTGTATTATTGAACCAGATGGTGTATGTCAAAGCCTGACCCGGGGATGCAAATGAATCGCTGACCATCTTCGCCACAGTTATATTCGGAAGGCCGATGATGGTTATGTTACAGATTGCGGAATCATTCCTGTCACTGTAGTAATTCAATGGTGGGTACCATTCAAGGGTGGAGGTCGTATTGTAGGCCTCGATCCCTCCGATGGTGGCATTGCACCAGATCGTGTCATTGAAGACATCGGGGTTCCTGTACTCATTGGGCTGGAGTGTCACGGTATATCTACCAATTGCATCGGTCGTGGTCGCAAAAGTGTTCAGATCATTCGTGGCATTGATCAGTTCCACGCTGACACTCGCACCAGCTACGAGAGCCCCGACCTGGTCCTTGACAAAACCATAGACAAGGAAAGGCATTGTTGGCTTGTCGGCTGCCGTGGCCTTCTCCAGTGGTGCAAATGATATTTCATTTCCTCCACCATCCAGGCTTGCTAACAGATAATAATATGATTCTCCGTTGGGAACTGTGGTGTCAAGATACCAGTTCGTAGCGGCTGATACAGTTGCCAATTGATGTTCCGCGGTCTTATTGAATACTAATTGGTTGTTCCAGACATAGTTGGAACGATATATCCTGAACCCGCCTGCTGGAGGGGTGCCAATATCCCAATTCAGCACTATATCGCCATCTCCATAAGAATATGCGGAAAAGTTGAGAGGCGCATCGACTGGAGTTGGAGTTGTAAGATCAAGGTCATGATCCACTTTCGCTGAATCAGATACCAGATCTATTTCGCTATCTGTGTTGTTCACAAAGTTCCCATCTGTGGCATAGAAGGATAATTGGTGATTCACAGGGACATTGAAGAAATATCTACCAACACCAACATAGCTTATTTCTTCGATCGCTGTGCTTGAAACAAAGAAGCTGTTCCCAGCCGGATAATCTGCAATCACAGTGGCATCTATCGGTGTTAAGCCATCAGCCATGTGAACGATCCCAGTGACCCCGTTGTTGAGTGGTGGGTCAAATCTGGAACTGCGTCTCGAGTTGATAGCCGTGTCATATACCAGTTCCTCACCGATATCCCCGTTCTTATTCCAATCCATAATATGGAAGTGAACTGAGAATCCAGTACCAATGGTCATTCCAAGGTCTGTCAATGAGATCGAGGCCTCCATCTTGGCCCCGTCACTGGCGGCCAAGGCTGAAGTTGATGAGATCTCCATCCAGCTTTCCATGTTCTGATCAGTTGGTGAGTCAAAACTATAGGCCGTGATATTTGTGACTTGCCCATACTGACCCCTGATATCCAAGAGCCTGTCTGCTCCCATACCATTGACCAGGAATCCATCTGAGGTATCATTGTTAATATCGATAAAGATCAGGACCGCATCCTCACCCAATTGTGGCATGTATTCGGTTGGTGGCTGCAGATCGGGGCTTGCCTGTCTTGTGCCGATGGTGGTGTCTTCTGGCTGTGGTTGCCAAGTATCTGATACGGGCTCGGCACGAGTTGTTGTTGGAATGGTATCATAATAGAAATCCTCCTCGACGGGGACATCGAAACCAGCGAACATATCTCCTTCTACATCCAGATAGAGATTGATATTATCATTTTCCTGCAATTCCCTCAATTCGGTCACATCAAGCCTTGGAGCATCAAAAGGAAGAAGCCTTTCCATGTTCATCACATCATCAATTGGGTCAGTGATGCCTGTTCCTCTCATACCTCCAGCTCCATCATCCCAATCAGCAAAGGCCCCATCGATGTTTATGATGCCTGGCGCATTGTCTACATAGGCAAATGCACCCACGCCCTGAACAACAGTATCAGCATCAGTAGCAATGATATCGTCTGCCATGATCTCGTATGTGAAGAATGAACCGCTAGTGGCTGAAGCAGTATTGAAATACACTGTGAATACTGTAGATGTATTAGTGATATTAAGAGGGTAGGACACCGCATTATTATCGGAGTCCATCAATGTGTATCCAGAAGGCAGATCAATGTCATCGATAAGGACATATTCGCCAGTTGCCGTTAAGTTCAAGTTCAGTATCGGCGCATTGCCTGTTATGAGCCCGGACTGAGCAACAGCACTGGATTGAGAAACATGCAATACTTCTCCGTCATTTGATACAGGATGATCTGAAAAGTCATATTGACCATTTGCATTGGCGACATAATAGACCGCGGTCATCGAGGAGCCTCTGCTCGAACCTATATCTGTTAAGTTCACGCGCACTTCAAGCTCATTGCCTTCGGCAAATGGAACTGCTGGTGCATAGCTCTCGAACCCATTGATGTCATTATTTGCTCGAGCATTATTGAATCTCAGACATGCGGCGCTCTCCACAAAGTTATCATGTCCAAATACCTTGATCTGATAATCCGCGCCTATTCCTTGAACTTTATAGCCAGTGGTATCGTCCTGATCCACGTCAACGAATATCCTGACATTATCCCCCACACTGTCCCCGAACATGGTTCCAGTGCCACTTATCTGTGTGTAAAAATAGGCATTAGTGATATCAGTGGCCAGTTTATAATTGATAATATCCACATTGGCTGAGGCATCCATTGCATCAATATTATCGCCCACCAATAGCCAATCTCCAAATTGACCGTCGATGGAGACCAATCCTCTGTCCACTCTTGGTAATGACACAAAGAATGGGATGGCCGCACTGATTAGCAGAACAAAGACAAGAATAACAGCTATGTCCTTCTGATAGTCCCGGCCCTTGGGGGGCTTAGGGATCCAAACCTTCTCTTTCTTAACTGGCATATCATCTTCAGCCACCAGTAACATTCCACACTCCGAGCAGATATCATCATCCTGGCTCACGAAGGCATTGCAAGCCGGGCATTCGATACCGAACTCCTCGGTATATTCTGTGGACTCTTCTTCGGAGTAAAGTTCATCTGACTCGTCCGGCAGTTCCTCCTCTATTTCGAGAGGTTCTTCAAGGGTATCTGGATCTTCCAGAAGGACTCCATTCTCCAGCTTGGCGAAGCAGTCTGGACAGGATTCTGATTCCAAGGGTATTGTTGACGAGCATTTGGGGCAATATATCATCTCAGAAAGGGCAGTCCAGCAGGAAGGGCACTGTTCCGCACCTATGGGTACAGGTTTCTGGCAAGAAGGGCAATGATATTCATCTGGGCCTAAAGGCAAAGCTTCGGAAACATCTGGCTCGACATCCTCGTCGAGATCGATGTCCGTGGTGTCAGATTCGGCATCCACAATATCAGGCTCATCCATACCGTCCTCAATATCCGGGACGGCGAGGTCCTCTTCGACCTCTGGCTCGACATCCTCATCTCCACCCACGATACCCAGATCCCAATCAGTGGGGTGGGCAGAAGTGGCATCTACATCCCCAGAGGGATCTTCGACCGGAGTTTCGCACAAAAAGCATTCCGTAGACCCGATATCCAGCATTGTTCCACAGGAGGAACATTCTATATGACCTGGGTCTTCATTCAATACGGGCTCCTCAGTGGCACCATTTACAGAATTACCGCATATGGTACAAATATCAGAACCCACCTCTAAGGATACACCACAATGTGGGCATATCTCTTGTTCAGTATCATTTCCATTATTCATGGGACTCGCCTTCCTCAATACTCTGGCAGGCATTTCCCCCCTTGTTGAGAAACCCTCCTACCACATATCTATTTAGTCTCAGTTCACAGAGTGTGTGTACCGAAGGCTCATAGTATATACACATAGTATAGTGTATAGGCATATAATAGGTTTTCCCTTAATAAAAGCCTATAAGGCTTTTATTACCTAGCTTATACAGTAGTTGAAAAAATAAATAAAAAGTAAAAGGGGAGAGAACCCGAAGGTTCTCTCATTTCAGTTTTCAGTTTCTATGCTTAGAACGCTGGTACGTCTGTACCTGGTAGTGCCCAGTCATAGTCGATGTAGTACGTTATGTCTCCACCGGTTGACCATACAATGAAACCGTTTGCATATGACAAAAGGTCTGCATCGTTTGCGCTACCCATTCCTGGATCTGTCTGCCCATAGAAAGCCGGCTCGTATGATTTGGCTGTCCAGAGTCCACCAGCTACTGCTGGGGCCCAAACTGCTGAATCTGCGATAACGGTTCCAGTGCTGACCCATGATCCTGGGTCCTCTGCATATCCTGTGTATGCTGCTGGGTACAATGGTGTTGCTGGGTTACCGTACCAAGCTATGTTGGCACCGCCGTTCCAGCCACCGCCTGTGTACAACTGACCTGCGCCAGTTGACCATAGACCTGTGTTTCCACGAAGATCTATGTGGACTGCGGCTCCACCGAGCCAAGCTGAGCTGTTACCCCAGCTTGCGCTTGGGTTAACCATTGTCCAGCTTGTACCGAGTGTCACTGTGTTCAAACCTGCTGCATCGATCTCGATTGTGTCATCGACCTCGAGCTCATCTGCCTGGATATATACACCATCAGCAGTGAGGTCAACATCAACAAACAACCAGTAAGCATAGTCGATACCCAAGGTGAAATCAGTTCCACCGACTCCATACTCAAAGGTATTGTATTGAGCTGGATACTGGTTCAGTATCTGCTGGGCCATTATGATGGTTGTTGTACCGATACCGGCTCCTGCGAACACTGCTGCGTCCTCGACCTGCTGACATGCTGTTGATGCCAGGAAGTTACCACCAGTCAATAGAGCGACTGATACGTTCATTGGTACTGAGACCAAGTTCCAGTCAGCTATTGGTGTCCAGTAGAAACCACCGGCTGCGATCTGAACATGTGTTATGTTCGTCACATTGCCTGCTGGGTCCAACTGTGGGTTTGTTGGGTTTGCACCGCCAAACCATGTCAAGTTGGTAGCTGGGGTTCCAGCACCATCTATTGTGGCATTGACGAATATTGCCCATACACCTGCTGTGTACAACTGTACTGTGTTGTTGTAGTAACCATCTGTGGTTGCACCGCCGATACCATCGAATTCAATGGCTGTTGGGGCTACGCCACCAAGCCACAGGTCCTGCAGAAGGGATGACTCATTTGTGTCGATCTCCATCCAGCAGTAGTAACCTGGTGCTATGTTGCCGTATGCATCATAGACAGTTATGTTCACGTAGAAGGCCTGTCCTGGGAAGTATGTATTGCTACCACTAACTGGTGCTGGAAGATTTCCGTCCCAGAATGGTATCCAATCAACGTGCATGTCGTATGGCACACCGAATGTTCCGTTTGCCCATACTTCTGCTCCATCAACTGCGAAGACACCGACCTGGAAATCCAGGTATGCGCCGTTTGTGTAGTTGACCCATACGGTTCCGCCGACATCATACTCGTCTGGCTGAACTGTGAACAGGTACCTGCCGATCGCATCTGTTGCGACTGGTCCCAATGTTATCAGGACACCGGTTGCATTGTAGGTCTGCATTGTTACAAGTGCTCCTACCTGTGCTATCGGAAGATATCCTGCAACGTGGTCTCCGTTGTACAGGTTAGCGAATCCCTTAACTTCCGCTGGGAAGCTTGGTCCGAGTGCTGCATCTGCGAAGTTCAGTGTCTGTGTTGCAGAGTTTGCGGCGTTGGTGCCGTCTGTAGCTGCTACATAGTACTGAATAGATGCTGGTACAGCTGAGGTTATGGTTGCTGTGTAGTAGTTGTGCCATGAACCTGCTGCACTTCCGTCAGCGGTCATTGCGCCTGCGTCTACCCATCCTGCTGCATCAGTGTTTGTCCACAAGTTTGCGCTTCCACCAGAGACTGCGAATTCCAAGAAGTCGTGGGCGTCGATCCTGATGGTTTCTGTCGAGCCTGTAACACTTGTCTTCAGGTCAATTGGTGTTGGTGCTGTGTACGTGGACAATGGTGCTGTTGTGTCACTTACTGTCAGATCTGCGTTCACGTATGGAGCGATCTCCTGGTTGCTGTTCGCATCGGTTGCCCTGACGGATATGGTGTATATCCCAAGTGCATAGTTATGCAGCTCGAGATCAGCTGTGAATGATGTGGTTCCTGCTGGAACGTCGTATACATCCACTACCATCGGGATACCTGCTGTTACGAAGCCGTCAAAGGAGTACTCCATTGACTCAACAGTTGTTGCTGCATCTGCGGCACTTGCCTGCAGAATG
>JAGLQE010000459.1 GCA_023137005.1 Thermoplasmata archaeon | reverse complement strand
CTATAATGAGTATGAAGGTGATGGTGATGGACAATATGGTCAGTATAACCAATTCCATAAAATGGAAACCGATTATGTCCAGTATGATCATCAGAGTGACAACGAAAGCAAGCCAGTATAGCAGATACCTGATCAAGGTCTTTATGAGGTCTATGAGCTTGGCAGGGAACTTGGTGGTCTTTGTCTTGAAGTCATCCAGTATCATGGATGAGAGCTTGCCTATGAGGTATAGGACCACCAGGATGGTCATGAGGGAGAGAACTTCCTGCAATAACAGGGTGGTGTCCATTCCACTTATGCCAGTTACCTCGAATAACTGATCCCTAACTACCTGATTGGGGGTGGTCAAAAGCCCGACCAGGAAGGCAATGACAATACCAAAGAACAATAAAATGTATTTTACAAAGCCCTGGGCGAAGTCCAATATACCGGATTTCACCATATTGTCGGGGTCTCCCTTTGCCTCCTCTCCCTTTATGGATATCCAGACAGAGCTGAGTTGGGCCAGTAGCAGGAAACTGAAGAAGGTGACGCCCGCCATCAGTATGAATATGTAATCGAGGGTGAAATCAAAGAGGGTGATGAAAATATCAATTCCTAACATTGCTCCTGCGTAAAGAATGGAGATCAGAACGAATATTATGCTCATTATCCTGACAGCCGAGAAAACAGAATCCAGTGTCTGGTCATTGACATAGGCCCTGTCCTTCAGTTTCAGGAAGCTGATATACCTCGAAAGGTGGGAGAATATGAATAAAAGTACCGTGAAAAGCACTATACCTATCACTACGAGAAGGGCGTAGTCCTCGGGGCCTGCATCTCGCATGATGCTAGTTAATAGATCAGAGCTGTGAGATATCATTGAATTCACGATGGGATGAATTGTACGATTATTTATATTTATGCACGGTGGACAAAAGGCGTGGGTTATGCCTCACCATCATCGACGATGTCCTCATTGGACTCATCATCTAATATCTCAATTCCCTCACTATCAGTTACAGGCTTATTTCTGAATCTAGTTGCGATGAAAAGAACAATTATAGTGACAATGGTTATGGCCAGTAATAAAAAATAGATATTGTTCAAAGGGCCACTGCCATTGGTGTCATTTGTATCATTGCCAGGAGGGGTAGAGCCGTCCGGGATCGTGACAGTGATGGTCACGGTTTCCTCATTCAATCCTCCAAAACCATCATCCACGGACAATGTGATCATATGAGTTCCTGCGGAAAGCCTGGCTGTGAACTCCACAATACTGCCAAGCTCGCCATCGATGCTGGATGTCCAGTTGAATGACAGTGTATCATTATCTGGGTCAGCACTGGCAGAGCCATTGAAGGTTATGGTATCATTGGTGGTGTAATTGTCATCATCCTCTGGTGATGATATATCGGCTACCGGGTCCCTGTTTGCGATAACAAGAACAGTGAATGATGCAGGATCCGTGACCGAGGTGTCAAAGACAGAAGCTGCTGTGACCACGATATTGGCCGTGTCTGTAATACTAGCTGATAATGGAATAAGTATATCGAGTGGGAAGGTTTTTACCTGTCCAGAGGCAATTCCAGACTGGGTGGTTGCCACCTGATAATCCCAATCCTGGGATAAGGACGCCACTATCGTGAAGGCGTCAGGGCCATTGCCAGTGTTTGTTAAAGTAAGGGAGATACTGGCGATCCCTCCAGGGTGGCCGCTTATTTGGTATGTGGGGCCTGTTAATTCCACACCAGCTATCTGGAGTGCGCTTATTATCTGATCCTCATGGTCCGATACAGAAGGATCGGCATTTGACACGGCTCTCAGGTCAATCAGGGCATATTCGCCATAAAGGGAATCAGCTGGCACCTGTATTGTGATATTGACATAGGCTCTTCCGTTCATAGGCAGCAAGGTCGTGCCAGAGGTATCCATATTGAATTCCCAGGCCGTATCATCAACTGAAGTTGTCAGATGAAATGAATCCTGGCCATTGCCAATATTCTTGACCTGGAACATCATTGTGACCACATCACCAGGATAGCCCGATGCAGCAGGGGGAATTATCACCTCTACCCCTGAAGATAGTAATACCATGGTGGTTGCCGTTGTAGTGCCAGTATTTCCGGGATCGAGCACTGATACGGCTTGAAGAGTGATCGTGTCTGTATCACCTGCCAGTGCATTCTCGGGTATGGTGGTATTGACATCTACAATAGCACTCTCTCCGGGCATCAGGACCTCGGTTTGAACAGGATCGAGAATGAATGTTGGCCAGCCAGATTGTGAAATGATAGTTAGATCGTATTTGTCTTTTACATTGCCGTCATTGGTGACCGTGAACGTGTAGATGATGGTATCTCCGGGAAGCCCTTCATCATCTGTCGAAGCCGAGATGCCAGCCCCGTAGATGACCTGGCCAAGATGAATGACATAGGATGCATCACCATACACCACTGTATCATTGGCATAGCCATAAAAGGAGGCGAAGCTGGAATTCACCGAGATATTGTAACCATAATCCGCGCTGACCGAATCATAAAAATAGAAACCGAAGGTATCCAGGACCATGACCTGATATGTTCCATCAATGGTCAGTCCGTCATAGATGGTTATGTTCACCTGTGTCCCAATTGGTGCTGGAACCCCACTGGCATCGAATATATTGCCGCTGACGGTTATCGTGAAAGGTGCGGCTCCGACATCATTGGATATCACATTGATGGAGACGATGACTAATAGAACTGAAAGGATTATGGTAATTGGCTCCCTTGATCTCATTCATCGACCTCAGGCGTACTCGACATATGTCCATGTACAGGCCGTCAGAATATAAATACCATAGCCATAGCCTCTTTCGAAATCAGTGACAGCGGGATTGAAGGCCTGGTTGCTTTCGTCCCATTGCTCGACCCCTATATAATCCGCGAAGAATGTCAGGCTGGCCAGTGCCGTCGCTTCAGATACTGAATCATGGATCACCCAGCTCATGTAATCTATCCCATACCTGAAGTCCATGCGGTGCATTGCGGCAACATTCAGGTTCTTCTCAATGTTCCCTGAGCCATCCTCGGCCCTGACCACGTAATAATAGACAGAGATATTGTATTCGCCGTTCTCCTGGGTTGCCGTGGTATCATTCCACCATGTATCTGAGGTAGTGTGGATCGGGTCATTGAAATCAAAGCCCCATTTGCTAAAGGAACGATAAACATTGTACTGGGTGGCCCCACCAACCGCACTCCAGTCCAGATCCACATAATTAGGGTTTGTTGAATTCCTACCCAGTGTGAAGGTGGCCGGTGCGCTGAGAGCCGCAGGAGCCTTGCAGAAAGTCGGTGAACCGCAATCTTCAATATAGGTCCATACTGTATTGACCCGGCACTGGATCGCATAAGCGTATCCAGCCGCCATGTCCGAGAAGTTACCAAGGTCGCCATCGGTCGTGTAGGACTCCCATACTTGACTTGCTGGATGCCATCTCTCTACTTTATCATAAATGTATGTTGTTGGGTTGGCGCCGTCATCGGCCTCAAGATTGGCAAATGCTTCTGTTTCAATATCCTTGGTCTCATTGGACAGCCAGGACACCATGTTCCAGCCAGCCACGAGATCCAGTCTGTGTATGGCATATACCTTGTAGGGACCTCTGCTGGCCAGAGCGTTCTCCGCTCTTATAGCATAATAATAGGTCGTGGCATTGTGGGCATTGGTCGTGTTCCTGGGGGCACTGGTGTCCGTCCAGCTGGTGGTCGGTGCATTGATGGTAGTTATGGGTGTGGCAAAGTCAAAGCCCCATGGACTCTCTGAGCGATATATATTGTACTTGATCGCTCCATTTACTGTGATCCAGCTAATATCAATATCCAATGGATCTCCACTATTCTCCGCCACTGTGAATGATGTTACCTTCATGGGAATGGCTATGGAAAGTGCATAGGCCCTCCCTGCATTGGAATCGTAATATGGGGCTCCTACCACAATATCGTCCTTGCCGTGAACATTCACATTGCCTGCTGGCCCAACTGACCAGCCCAATATGTCCCCGGCTGTTTCTCCAAAATAGGTGTAGTTGGCATTGGTCGCACTGACCGTGCCAGATAGGTACGCTCCACCAGAGAAGGCGAAAACCCCTCCTCCATTGGCCTTGGAGCCGTCGGAGGTATCATTGAAGGGTGCTCCGACTATGATATCGCCTATATTGTCACCATCGATATCGCCTGCTGAACCTACAGAGAAGCCGAACCTGTCTCCCGAGGCGGGGCCAGTGAATGTGACATTCGAGGCCGGGCACATATAATCTACAGTGATACTATGCAAAACAGGTGTGGCCGATCCATCGCCATTCATCTCCACCTTGTATCTAAGTTGATCGCCCGCTGGCTCACTATTGGTGAAGGCATACTCAATACCCGAAGTTAGTGCAGGGCTGTAGGTCGTGCCCCCATCTCTAGAGACTTTCACGGTCATGGTCTGGTCATTGAGGGTCGCACTCCAGGTAGGCTTCACGATCTCAATATTCTGGCTTATTGTGTATGTCTCGGATTCCATATGCCCATACGTATCATAGATGTAGTTTTCGACCTTGACATTATCCAGGTAGGCCACGGTCGAGGCTGTGCCTGTTGCAAAGGTTATGATCCCGACTTGAACATCATTCAATAGGGCGGCATCAGCTTGCATCAAGGTTCCATCTATAGAAATATCATATGTAAATGCCACACAATCAACATCAAGCTGGAAGTGATACCATTGATCGGCATTGTAGGTCTGCAATACATGGATTGCGCCATCATAGTAGATTATCGTGCCATCTGTGTAAAATAATATTTGTATGCCAGCACTATATGTTGATGAAGGGGCGATCAACTGGAACCATTGATCCGTGGCGGTCACGCGTGCATCGAATTCTATGGTGAATGTGGTTGGAAGTGGAATAGACAGTTTGCTGACATTCACCCTATCAGTGGTGTCAGTGAGTTTGACGCTATTGGATGCGGAAACACTTTGCTCACTGCTTACTTCAACAGAGCCGCCTGCTTCATTGATCGTCCACCCTCCGGGATCTTCCGTGGTCGTCTGGGCATCAAAGTTCTGTGGATTTGTAAGGTTAACATCCCCGGCACTTACTGCATATGTGCTTAGCAAGGTGCCAGTATCGAACTCGGCCTGAGTATCATTTGTTATACTGTCAGTCAAATAGCCCATTCCTGCTCCACCATAATAGACCAGGGCATCTCCATTCGTTGCACCAGGGGCGCCGACAATTACATCGTCATTACCATCATCATTCACATCTCCAGCCCCTCCAACAGACCATCCAAAGTCCGTATTGGATTCGCCAGTGAGGGCCAATAAGTTGTTCAGGCAAGAAATTCTCATGTGATCGATATAGAAGGTGTCGGTTGTCGAATCACCTGCTTGTGTCAGATCTCTTGCTCCAATGTAG
>JAGLQE010000458.1 GCA_023137005.1 Thermoplasmata archaeon | reverse complement strand
TATCACCACTCTGGCTGGCTTCCGTGATGAGGACCGTGGTTATGTCGTGGTCCTTCAGGACCCGGCAGAACCTGAACAGCTCCCTGCGGAACTCGTCAATGTCATTGTAATACAGGCCGACAGCCGATATAGAATCTATGAGAAGGCGCTTGGCCCCGGTTTCCTTTATGGTCTGGAGTACGAAGTCCAGTAGGTTCCTCAGGCTGACGATACCATAATCAATATCCTCCTGAAGCTCGATCTCCTTTCTTATCTCGCCAAAGTCTATGAGCTGGATATCATCGGTTCCCATGAACTGGTCATAATCCATACCGAATGACCTGGAAGCCCTGGTAAGGTTGTCCCGGCTCTCCTCCAGAGAGATGAAAAGCCCTTTTTCCCCGTATTCCGTGAAGCCTTTGAATATGTACTGCATGCCGAACAATGTCTTCGCGCTTCCTGCGGGTCCGGATATCAGGTTTATGGTTCCTTCTGGGAAACCTCCATCAGTCAATTCGTCCATGCCCGGAATTCCTGTCTTCACACTCATATTTCCACCTCATCAAGTTTATATTTATCATCTAACAGAACAAATATGGCCGAATCTCTCAGCCCTTGTTCATCATCCTTAAAAGACTGGGCCAGGGATATCTTGGCCAGGGATCTCAGGGAGAAATGTCCCAGTGATCTTTCCTCCCGCTCAAGCGCGGATTCCACCATGGATAGGATGTCGGTCTCCCGCCCATCCCTCACAATATTCCCAAGCAGGGATGTGGACCTGCCAGGATCCTTCCCATCAAGGGATGCCTCCAGATAGTCCATTATCCTGGCATCCATGCCCATATTGGGATCCCCCTCCCAGGAGCCGAGCAAGGATGTGGTCGTGTTCCCGGTCAGTTTCAACAGGCGCCTGGAGAATTCCACCAGGAACCTCAGGGAATATGCGATATCATTGGGCCCGGGGTCCGATGCCTGATCACTCAGGCTGGCTATGTCAATCTCGAGGAGGAATTTCGGCTTCAGGATATTATATTCCTGGGCGCTCCTTGTCTTTCCCTTTCTCGTGCGGGATGCCAGGACACCCACGTCCTCCAGGTCCTGAAGGTGCTTCACGGCTGTCGCCACATGAATTCCTAGATCATTGGCAATTTCAGTGGCCGTGGACCACTTGTTACCGGATATGTGAGATAATATGTCCAGTGATCTCTCCTTGCCAAGCACGGACAGGATCTTCTGCAATTCGGTTTTTTTCATCTTATTCAATTTACCACCTACATCAATATTTTAACTCGGTTGAAATAACTTAAAGATAGTTTAAAGAATTTATAATATTACATATAAATGTTTTGTATAAGTATAATATTTTTAAAGTATTCAGGAGAGGGGGGCCGCAATTTCCCAGTATGGAGGGGGGCTAACCTATTGGCATTGGGGGATGGTGGGGGCGATAAGCTGGCAGGACAATTATCAACAGAGCATATGATAGCAGGGCATTTACTCTTTGAACTAATGCCCCGGGAAGCCTTTTCTTTTGCTTCTCGCTCCTCTGGCTCGGGCTCCAAAAGAACAAGGTTTCCAATCCAAAAGGAAAACTCGCCCTCACCTGCTCGCTCGAACATTTGTTATCGGGCGGAGAACAAGCAGAGCATTTACTCTTTGAACATGCCCCGCCTGAAGAAAATCGTGGCCTCGGTAACCGAGTGGCCAGATTTTCGAAGGTTGGGACGAGCGTAGCGAGCCCAATCATGAGCAACGCAAGGGCGGGGTATTAGATTTGATGTGCTAGCGAGTGACAATACCAACTGCTATTCCGCAAGCCCCGTCTGAAGGGCGGGGCAGTCTTCATCCTTTGGCCTTTATCCCTCCACATTTCCACCCCCAGCTTATCATTCCTCTCTAGCAAACCTTATACCATTTGAGTGTATTGGGGCCTCCAATGGTTCAGAAAGAGAGCAATATCGACAGCCTGTTAACCCATTTTCGAAGGAACACAGACCGAGTCATGTCCCTTAATTCCATCCATGAGCTTCTGGGAGAAGGCCAGAAGGATGTGAATGATAATATCGATGCCCTGGTGGAAGATAAGGAGATATTCAAGATCGGGGAGGGACAGTACATGTACTCGAACAATTCAGATCTTGTGGCCTTTGAGATATTCAGGGGGATCGCCCCCCAGATAACTTTTGATGAATATCTGAGATACAAAGATGAGGAGCATGTTCTTATGAGACTCTCCAGGGACAGGGAAATGCTCAATGGACCATTATCACAGGAAGAGAGCCCGGAGCCCAAAAGAAGGGGGAATAATCTTAGCCTATAAATATCGGGGTAAGAGAAGGGATGCAAAGCGTCCCCAGAAGAAGACCTATGTTCCCAAAAAGAAGAGGCTGAACCTCAGGAAGATCGAGGAATTCAAGTTCGAGATGAGTGATGTTCTAGAAGATCTGGATCCAACCCTATTAGGTACGATCAAGGGTTCGATAATTGCCAAGGCCGACAGGATAGATATCAATGCGGCCATGGATTTCATCCTCGAGAAGGAGAAAGAAGAACTTCTGACATCGGATCAGGTCAAGAGGCTGGGACGCATACTCAATCATTATAGTTTTTATAGATGATGGTTGAAAGAGTTTATGATCTGATAATGATATACATCATAATGATATTCTTTTTAATCTGGTTCAACATATGGTGTCACGATGGTCATCGTATCAGGTTCCGTGTACCGAAAGGGCGAGTTCATTGAAGGTCATATCGTCTGTGAAGATAATATCATGAAATTCCATGATGGGCTGGCAGAGGATGCTGATCATCGCGGCATTGTTATACCAACCTTCAGCAATTGCCACATGCACATCGGTGACTCCGCGATCCCCAGGCCACCCCCAGGCACGGTGGAGGAGATAGTCGGCCCACCAGATGGATACAAGCACAGGATGCTCAGACAATTATCTGATGATGATATCAACAGGGCCATGTCATCCTGCATGGATGGGATGATGGAGGGAGGTATCGGCAGGTTCATTGACTTCAGAGAGGGAGGCCTGGCTGGTGCTCGCCAGTTGAACAATTCCCTTGAAGGAAAGGCACTGGATTGTGATATTTACTCGAGACCCGCAGGAAATGTGTTCAATGAGAAGGAATTGAAGGATCTGCTCGAAATATCCACAGGCATAGGGATCAGTGCTATATCTGACTGGGATCAGAATGAACTGGTGAAGATAGCGAGATACCTTGCCAAGAACGGGAAACCCCTGGGCCTCCATGCCAGTGAAAGGGTGCAGGAAGACATTGTGGCCATACTGGACCTGGAGCCGAAATTCCTTGTTCATATGATCGAGGCAACGGATGAAGACCTTGAAGCATGCTATCTCGAGAAAATACCCGTGGTCATCTGCCCCAGGGCGAATTCTTTCTTTGGGCTTCAACCTCCCATAGACCGGATGCTGGATGCGGGGCTGGATATCTGCCTAGGAACGGACAATGTGATGCTGGCCGAGCCGGATATGTTCGAGGAAATGAGGGCTTTGAGGAACCTGGCCTCTCCCGATGCCCTGACTGATGAAGGACTCCTGGGTATTGTATTTGATAATAGTAGGAAAGTTTTAAATTCAAATCCAGGTATAGGTTCAGGTACGGGATCTTGGGGGTACGATGGATTCATTGTCCTTGAAAAGGCAAGCGATGACCCTTCGAGACAAGTGATAGATGCCACCCGGAATGACATCTGTTTCCATTTCCAATGGAGACCATGAAGGTCTCAGGCTTTCTATCAATAGGATATAAGTGAGTTAAGTGAGGTGTTCAAGTGAAGATCAAGGAGCTTATGACGACAAAGCCGATAGTTGCAGAATTACCTGGTAACAGGACCGATCTACTGAGATTGCTCGTCAATGAGAATAAGACGGGTGTGCCAGTGGTCAAGGCCAATGATGGGACCCTTGCTGGTTTTATCACAAGACAGGATATTACAAGCAAGCCAGAGGAAGAACAGCTCGCCCTCCTGATCAATAAGGAATATCCAACTCTTGAACCTGGCGATGATATCATTGAGGCCGCGGAGATCCTACTATCACATGACCTTCACCATCTACCGATAATCAAGAATAATAAACTGGTCGGTATCATCACGCCTGCCGATTACCTCCAGCTTATAGAGGACTTGGAGATCAAGACACCTGTTGAAAAGTTTGTCCGAACGCCCTGTGTCCCAGTCTATGAAGAGACCCCATTGCCGGCAGTGGATGCGGTGTTCAGGGTTGCCAAGCTCATGGCCGCACCAGTACTGGATGAGCATGGTAAGCTCATTGGATTAGTGACCGACAGGGACCTGTTCAATATCTCTACCATCAATGTCAGTGCCGCCATGTCAGCTCTTGGATTGGGCGAGGACGAGGACGAATGGAGCTGGGAAGGGCTCAGGAACATCATGAAACTTTATTTCGATGTAAGGCGGATAGAATTGCCAATGATACCGGTCAATGAGGTCATGATAAAAGAGCCCAGGACCGTCTTCAGAAAAACCTCGGTCAGCGATTGTGCCAGGATAATGAAGAAATACGATTTCGGCCAACTGCCCATAAGGAATTCCAAGGACCAGCTTATCGCCATGGTGTATGA
>JAGLQE010000457.1 GCA_023137005.1 Thermoplasmata archaeon | reverse complement strand
TCATCTTTCGATTGCCCATTATGCCTTTCATCTGCTTCTTGGATAGATTGTAGTGAGAGATAAGTTCGCGCACATCCTTCACGGTCATGCCACTCCCTGCAGCTATCCTCTTTATCCTACTGGCCTTGATTATCTTTGGATCTGTAAGCTCCTCATCGGTCATGGAACTCATGATTATCTTGAATTTCCTCAGCTTGTCCTGGGTCTTTTCCAGGTCATCATCAGACAATTGCCCAGTAGCTCCCGGGAGCATGCCCATGATCTTCTTCAGGGGACCCATATTTGCCAGCATCTCCATCTGGTCCCGCATTTCTATCAAAGTAAATTTGCCACTCATGATCTTGCTCATGGTCTCTTCGGCCTTGTCCTCGTCGATCGCGTCCTGCGCGGTCTCTAGAAGGGATTCTATATCCCCCATCCCCAGCAACCGAGATATGAACCGATTGGGCACGAAGGCCTCGATGTCCTCGATATGCTCTCCGGTTCCGATGAAGACCACCGGTGCTTCAGTTATGGAAACCGCAGACAGGGCCCCACCACCTTTCGCACTGCCGTCCAGCTTGGTGATTATCACACTGGTAACACCAACCGCGTCGTGGAAGGCCTTTGCCTGAGGTCCAGCTTGTTGACCAATGGTGGCGTCCATGACCAGGATCTTTTCGGTTGGTTTAGCAACCTTGGAGATATCCTTCACCTCATTGATGAGATCCTTCTCAAGGCTGTGACGTCCCGAAGTATCTATTATTATAATATCATATGAATTAAAATGCTCCAGGCCATTCTTGACAACCTTGGGAGCTTTCTTCTGCCCGGGCTCCCCGTAAACCGGAATGTCGACCAATTCACCGATCTGGCTCAACTGGTCAAAGGCCGCGGGCCTGTGCACATCTGCCGCGATAAGACCAACCTTCCGGCCCTTTTTCTTGAAGTACCTGGCCAGCTTGCCACAGGTGGTTGTTTTTCCATTACCATAGAGGCCGACCATCATGATGACCTGCTTTTTGGTATCCAGTTCCTTCTTCTCCCCCAATATGCCGACCAGCTCGTCGTAAATGATATTTATGACATGAGCCTTGGAACTCTGTCCTGGCTTGGGCTTCTCCTCCAATGACCGCCTCTCTATCTCCTTGGTGATCTGTAAGGTTAATTTCACATTAACATCAGCCTGCAAAAGCGCACGCTGGATCTCCTTTACCAGGTCCTTAATGACCTTATTATCGATATTGGACGCATTGGCCACTTTTTTAAGAGCTCCCCTCAGGGATTCCCCTAGCTTGTCGAGTACCATTGGGGCAGTCTAATAGGATAAGGGATATAAGATTTTTGTCAGAAAATTGAGTTTGTTCGATATCCCAGTAAGGGGGCTGTTTCTTCAATAGTGGGAGATGGCGAGGGCAATGAGAGGTTCTCTACTTCTCATCCATCCACTTGATCATCTTAAAAAGGCACACCGCGGCTCCGAACCCATTATCGATATTGACCACGGATATTCCGGGAGCACAGGAATTGAGCATTGACAAAAGCGCGCCAACACCCTCATAACTGGTTCCGTAACCAACGGATGTAGGGACGGCTATCATGGGCTGTTTGATCCTGCTGGCGATGACAGAAGGAAGGGCTCCCTCCATTCCGGCGATGACGATCACCCCGTCCACCTTATTGTCATTGATCACCTTGAGGGCCTCATCCACCCGATGGAAGCCCGCAACCCCGCAATCATAGAATCGATGAACCTCCAATCCCAGGTACTCGGCAGATATGCTTGCTTCTTCGGCCACAAAGTAATCCGAAGAGCCTGCGCTGAGAATTGCGACAGAGCCAATTATCTTGGGCTCTTCATCCGAATCCGAAATAATGGCGGTTCCCGATGACCTGTCAACCCTCTTGACCTGATCTCCGAACTCATCCTGAAGAAGGTCTAGCTGTTCCTCACTGGCCTTTGTGATGAGAACACGGCGTCCGGGTAAAAGGCCCCTAACACTACCTACCAGAGAAGGATCATCCTTGAAACGTGCCAGGACCACCTCTGGAATATTGGTCACCCGGCTTCTGTGGGGGTCAAGATTATGGTTATTATTATCACTGCTCATCGAAGTTCCCTGTCCTGTATCCTTCAAGGTCCAGAGTGACTTGCCTGAACCCGAGGGCTTTGAAATACGGAATAATTTCCCGCAACTTAATGATGTCGATTTCCTCGTCCTGCCCCAACTCGATCCTCGCCAAATGATCATGCACCCTGACCCTGACATTGCGATACCCCAGATCACGAAGAATGAACTCCGCCTTCCCCACCCTGGCAAGACCCACGATGGTCAATTGTGAATTATAGGGGAATCGTGTTGCAAGACAGGCCATCGCCGGATGGTTCCAGGTTTCGAGGCCCAGATGCTTTGACAGTTTACGAATATCGGACTTGCATAATCCGGCCTCCAGATAGGGGCTTTCAACCCCTTGCTCTTCTACCGCCTTCCTTCCGGGCCTGTACTCTCCAAGGTCATCTGTATTGGAGCCTTCAAGAACAATATCCAAGTTCTCATTTCTCAGGATATCCTGCAGAACCTCCAGAAGCTGGGTTTTACAGTGATAGCACCTGTCCGGATGATTCTCCCTGATAGGCTCATGGTCCAGAGCTTCGAAATTCACGATCCTGTGCTCCAATTTATTTTTCCGGGCAAAGGCAAGGGCACTCTCCCTTTCACTATTGGAGATAAGAAATGAATCAAAGGTTATGCAAAGGCATCGGTCAAGAAGTTCTGATGCCAGAAAAGCAAGGAGAGCGGAATCCGTTCCTCCGGAATAAGCCACTATGGCATTCCCATGGCCCAGAATGACATCACATAGTTTCTCGAAACGCAAGGCGAGTTGAGCATCCTCTTTATTGATGGCATCGAATGCCTCGGGAAATATATCACTACATTGACCTGCGACCATAGACAGGGCAAAGAACAGGAGAGCTATTAATATTTTCATCAAGCTTGATAATATTTTATACTCCATCGCTATGCAAGGGCTGATGTATTACATTGACTCGAGCATGGGAGCAGCCGGTGACATGCTACTTGGAGCTTTCATAGATCTTGATATTCTGGATCGTGAGAAGGTCAGAAGGATCCTGGAAAAGGCAGGCAATGAAATGGGACCAACCACCGTGGAGTTGGTTCACCATGATATTCCGGGAATAGAGAAAGGCGCTACCGGGCTTAATATCCAACACCATGATTATTCACATGTTTCTGGCCGGAAGATGCAGAAGTTCATGAACAAAGGGGCTGATGCTATCGGACTCAAGCGGGGAAAGGATTGGGCATTGAAGACCCTGAATGCGATCCTGATAGCCGAGTGCGAGGTTCACGAGTCCACGATGGATGAGATACATCTGCACGAGACCGGAAGTCCTGACACCTTGGTCGATATCCTTGGTATGGCTTATTTTTACGAGAAGCTGAAATTACATGAGCATCGAATATACGGCACCCCCATATCCGTGGGTAGAGGGAAGGTGAAGATAGCTCACGGGATAGTGGATGTCCCAGCACCAGCCACGGCAGAGATCCTGAAGACCATGGATTTCGAGTTCGGACCCCATGATGGAGAAATGACCACACCCACAGGTGCTGCTATTTTGAGTTCCCTGTTACAAGTTCAAATGCAGGAAAGTGAGGTCACACATTCCCCATCAACTTTAGGAGTGGGGGCCGGCACAAAGGAATTCGCAGGCATCAAGGGGTACCTCAAGGTCCATAAGATCGATGACCTAGATGACTATTAAATTTGGATAACAATATAAATATATTTATATTTATACTAAAACATACAATAAATAATATAAATATGTAATTATTATTTAAAATATATAATATTAATTTTATTATTAATAAATTAATTTAATTAATACATAATATGATATTAATATATTTATACGTATAAATTAAATTATATAATATAATAAATATATAAAGATAGATAATCAAATGAAGAGATGTCTGCCAGTTACTTATTTTTGCCCTTCTTGATCATGACCTTTGCAGCAGTCTTGAAAGACTCAAGATCACCATCAACTAGCTCATAAAGGCCTGAAACATCATAGCCTGCATCATACCAATCCTTGATCTTTTTGACCAGTACCGCACGCTTTTTATCCGGGCTTAATTTCTTCTTTTCAGCAGGTTTTTGCTCAGTTTCTTCACCCTCATCAGAGCCATCGGCCGATATTGGATCCTGTGTTTCATCCTCCGAAATAATATCCAATTCCTCAAATTCATCACCCAGAGATTCGACAGCAGCGTGTATGTCTTCCGTGGTCTCGGAATCAGATTCCAGAGCCGCCGCCATCTGTATCCTCATATCCTCGGGCAGAGCCGCAAAATCCTCATTTTCGCTAAGTTCCTCAAGATAGGAATTGGCAACGATCCCAAGAGTCTCGCTGACTTCCTCCATATCAATTGTTTCCAGTGATTTCCCACAAACCTGACAATTATCCAAACCAGCATCGGTCTTAGAATCACAATGAGTGCAAATTATCTTGGCTTCTTCCTTCCCTCCGCCCGCCATAGAGCCAACTATGATCTTATTGGCCACCATTCTCGAGAAGTTCTCACCTCGACGGTCACCGTGAAAGGCCTTCTCCACGAACTCCTCCAGGCTGGTTATCCCGGATCTATAGAGGTAAAGTGCCTTCCTTTTTGACACGCCAGGTATCATGGTCAGCTCTTCCAGGCGCTTGCGCGTCATTGGGTCTTCCAGGTCTATCATATGGAAAATCTCACCCTGTTCCTTTGGTGAAGATACCGTCAGCTCACTGGTCTCGGCATCCACAGAAAGGTTGGTCCAGCAGATCTTGCACTTATCCGTGCCTGGTGGGTTAAGATTTCCACAGATCGGGCATTTTATCTCCTCTTCTTTGGGAGACACCCCCTCTGGCTCTTCCGACTTCTCAGGAGGTTCCACAGGCTGTTGCCTCACAATGATCACCGCGTCCTGCTCTCCCAACTGCTCTTCATCGTTCATGTCGGCAGTGGATGGTGAAGTTATTAGATAAACATTGTCATTACCCTTATCTTTCAATATTTTACCAAAATTTACCATAAATCATTGAATTAAGTATTGACATTTATTATTTAATGCAATTATTTAACACAATATAATAAACAATGTGTTTGATTAATTTATTATTATACCATATATAAAATAAAAATAAAAGCGATAAATTAATGTAGATGCTTAATAATTAATGGCCATCAATTGTTATGTGACAAAAATAAATAATGTGCATTAATAAAACACAAAAAAAGAGAATTATTATTGAAAAACAGGTGTTTTCGTGCCTAAAACCTCACAGGAGGGTGTTTTTCAATGGCAGAGTGTACACTCTACAGCTGAATTATAAGGTTCTATGAGGTTTTATTTTTTGAGGGATATTTTCAATACAGCCATACTCTTATTTTCATCGAGATCTCGGGTCAAAAAATAGGGAGAAGGATTGCGAAGATAATAGAATAATCCTGCATTATTTCCAATATAATTTTAAAAAAGACATTTTAGATATTATTATATAGTAAATAACTCAAATGTCGTAAAATGTAGAAAATGCGACATGGTTTTTAAATATGAGAATGATTAATGTCGCATTATCTATTAGGAAATTTCATGCCCCAAAATTATGTCGCATTCCCTAATATAAACCATGACAAATGTTATTAACCTCAAATCCATTATAGGTTTGGATGGGATGTCCATGAAAAAACTACCAAAGTACCTGAAGGAACGTGAGGTTTCCAAACTTCTCAATATACCACCCAGGGAGAAAGTACGCGATCGCCTTATTCTACGTGTACTTTACAGATGTGGCCTCAGAGTGTCCGAGCTATGTAGCCTTAAGATCGAGGAGATAGATTTTGGAGACGGAACCCTGATGGTCAGAAGTGGAAAAGGTGGAAAGGACAGGATGATACCTGTGGATGACCAAACCCTGGACATGATGGAGGGCTATATCGAAGATGCTACCTCGGGCTATCTGATCCTATCGGACAGGGGGGACATGATCTCCACCAGACAGATACAGAGACTGGTATCTGATTATGGAAGAGATGCGGGCATAGTCCAGCCAGTGCATCCCCACATGCTTCGCCATTCCTTTGCCGTACATTGCCTGAAGGCCGGAATGAACCTACGAACAGTTCAGAAAATGCTGGGCCATTCATCCCTCACCACCACCCAGGTCTACCTGGATATCACGGGCGATGACATAAAAGAAGATTACTTCGAGCACCCCCTCACTGTATGATGTAACTGCGTAATTAAGTACATAGGTTAATTAATTGCATAAGATAACCGTCCATGATTATTTATTAAGGGTTGGCCTTTACACCACATCCTAATGTCAAAACACAGAGTTTAATATGAATTAAATAATCTTCATCCTCAATAAGATGAATATATCATTAGTTGGATATTGTCATCCTATAGATGAATATATCATTAGTTAGGTAATATCATCCTATAGATGAATATATCATT
>JAGLQE010000456.1 GCA_023137005.1 Thermoplasmata archaeon | reverse complement strand
AGGAGATCAGTACCGCCGGAAACCCATTCGCATCGGCTCCCCCCGGAACCAGCGCAATTGCCTTTGCACCCAATAGCCAGATATCATTATCATCCAATCAAGCATATTACCTGAATGTGTCGGTAACAGATCTTCAGAGGGTTGGTGGCGGTGTGCCTATCAGCGCGACGAATGTAGGGGTGAGCATGATAGGTTCCTATCCTGCGGGATTCGAGTACGAACCATATACCGGGATAAACTCATCTTGGGGATCAGGAAGGCACTTCCCTGGAGCAGATATACCACTTGGCATCTGGGGAAACACAAGCCAGGTATTTGAAAATTGGATGGTTCCGGCCCCCGGGAACGGCACAGTGGCCGAAGGGCCATGGGGCTCGAATTTCAACGGACATGATATTACTGAACTGACATGGTGGGTGGATATTCCGGGGGCAACGGCTGAAGGAAAATACGAGGCCACGATTACCTATACGCTGGGTACATATGGAGGTGGTGTGATCTCCGATTCAAGCACCAAGCTAGTGCTAGTGACAGAGATGCCTCACATCTTTGGCATTGACATGTGGGAGCAATCCGACCCAACAGAGACCTCGGTCCTGAACACAGTGGTGCCAGCAGGTGCGACATACACCTTTTTCGCAGAGGTAAATTACACAATTGGTGGGATTGGCCAGTTATTTGATGGCATGAACAATACAAGACTAGAGCTTGAAGCCTGGTATGACGGAGGGTTTGCGCCATCCTTTAGTGGCCCAGATATATCTGGTGAGAAGTTCAGGGTAATATGGTATGAAGGCAATGCTGGCCCAGCCAATAGTATTGGGGTTCTGGAGTTTCCAACAGGGGCTCCAAATGAGGCGATCCTGGTAAGTACAGGATGCTCTGGACCGATGTTTATTGGAGATCATTATTTCATATGGATCAATGTGACCATCGGCATACTCATGCAGGAGGGTGATGGAGATGGATTCATGATGGGGCCAGCTATGGATATATATGATCCATTTATGGCTCTGAACGACCCTAATTCCTGGGATTTTTCAATGACATTGTATGATGGTTCTTTCCCGGTAGCCAGCAATATGACCTATGAGGAGTTCGGGGTCAACACCGTTATTCACACCATACTTCTATCAGAAGGATGGAACCTCATCTCCCTACCGCTCCTCCAGTCAGATGAATCCATGAATTCTGTATTATCAAGTATTGCAGGCAAATGGGATTATATCATGGCCTACGATGCATCAGATCCTTTAAACCATTGGAGATCAAATGCTACGTTCAAGCCAGACCATTTTAATGATCTCTCTTCTATTGACCATAAAATAGGATTCTGGATCAATATAACTCAGCCGGATGTAAATCTTACAGTTTCTGGAGCTGAAGCTGGATCCACAGACATCCCATTGTATGCTGGATGGAACCTTGTCGGTTACCCAACACTGAACAGCACGGTTACGATCTCAAATGCATTGTGGGGTACTGGAGCCATAATGGTTGAGGTGTGTGATACAGACCAGCCCTACAACCTAAGGGAAGTCGGCCCAAATTACATCATGCAGCCTGGCGAAGGGTACTGGATATATGTGCCAGCATTTACAATATGGACTGTGGATTGGTAAAGTAAACTACCAGGCCATAAATGACCTGGCGTTACTGGTTGTATGATGCTGATGCCAGTTCCTTTATGCCTGTATGTTTACAATTTTGGGGGGCCATAAGCCTGACTCGCAGAGATATGACCTCTGCGTTATGATGCTAGTACATTGACGGCTTACGGCGGAGTGCTTTTTTTACTGCTGGTTGATTTGTAATTGCGTATTTACTCTGCATCTGTACGCGATTACAAGAACTAACATGAATACGAACATATCACTGGCTAAATGTTTGTTCCAATCCCAATCCTGAAGAAATGGGCGTTCTTGGCCTTTGTCAGTAAACTGTATCTTATATGAGCTGACCAGATATTCAAAAATACCTCAAACAACCCGCTTGAACATCTTCTCCAACTCTCTCTCCGTCATCTTGATGATCGTGGGTCGGCCATGGGCGCAGGTATAGGGATTGTCCAGCTCGTGCATTTCACTGATAAGGCGGCGCATCTGGCCCGGGCTGAGTTTCTCTCCCGCACGTATGGAAGAATGGCACGCGATAAGATGAAGGATATCGTCCCTCTTGGCCTCGATGGATTTGGCTTTACCCAGATCCGATAGTTCAGACACCATGGCCAGGATGCTTTCAGCATCTTCAAGATGGCCTCCGAAGACAGGTATGGCCCTTACGAGATACGTGGTCCGGCCAAAGGGCTCGATTATGAAGCCAGCATCCTCCAGGATAGGTCGATAATGATCCACCAATTCTTTCTCACGATTGGTGAGCTCCAGGGTGAGTGGGGTTATGAGCTTCTGGGTCGCGGCCTTCTTGCCGACAGACTTTTTGAGTCTGTCCAGCATCACACGCTCGTGGGCCGCATGCTGGTCGATGATGATGAGGTCATTCCCACTCTGGGCCATTATGAAAGTCTTATTGATCTGGCCAATGGGATTTATTGCTGGCAGGTGTTTTCCTCCGGGAACCTCGGCAGTCTCCGGGACTTCCTCCAAGCCTGCATCTCCAATTGGCCCATCCTCAAAAAGGTGGGTCTGGGAAGGAGCTGAATGATGAGAGGGTGATGGGACGGTTGGTATTGCGTGTGAGGGGGGCTGGTATTGTGCCTGAGTTCCGCTAAGGCTTCTTTGGATCGGAGCTGGAGCCTCCCTTAGAAGATCGGTGTTTCCCAGAGCGTCTGCAACCGCAGACTTTACCAGCCGGGCTATTGGCCCAGGATCCGAGAACTTTATCTCCCTTTTGGCAGGATGGACATTGACATCCACTCTTTCCGGGGAGAGTTGAATGAATATCACTCCGACCGGGTGGCGGTTCTTCATGAGCATACCGGCATAGCCATCATTTATCGCGCTGGCCATTACACGATTGGCAATTGGCCGTCCATTGACGAATATGTGCAGGTCTTCCTTCGATGGTTTAGTTATCTCGGGTTTGGCAAGGATACCGTGGATCGAGGCAAAAGATTCGTCAGACCCAATACGGACACTGGCCCTGGCGGCCTTTCTCCCGAATATATCAAGGAACCTGTCCTTCAGTTCCTTGCACCCCCGGCAATTGATGACCTCCACCTCTCCGTTCAATAAAGTGAAAGAAACACCGTGATTGGCCAATGCCCTCTCGACCACCATATTGATGATATGGGACATTTCCACTCTATCGGATTTGAGGAACTTGAGCCTGGCAGGTATATTAGCAAAGAGATCCCGTATCTCGATATTGGTCCCAGGATCCATGCCGATATCTTTACTGGACTTTAGGACTCCATTCTGGAAAATAAGCTGGATACCTGCATCTGACCCCTTGGTCCGGGTGGACAAAGTGATATCGGCCACGGAAGAGATACTTGATAGTGCCTCACCTCTGAAGCCCATGGTCTGGATATTGTCCAGATCCTCGATGGACGATAATTTGGAGGTCGCATGCCTCTGGAAGGCCAACACAGCATCCTCAGGACTCATCCCCTTTCCATTATCAATGATCTGGATGAGCTTTCTTCCTGCACTTTCTATCTTTATGGTTATCTCGATCGCCCCGGCATCCAAAGAGTTCTCCACCAATTCCTTGACAGCTGATGCAGGTCTCTCAATGACCTCTCCAGCAGCTATCTTGTCAATGGTGCGGGTGTCTAGAATATGAATTTCGGGCATTGATGGATTATCGGGGGACAGGATATTAAATCATCCCATGCCCCATTACATATCTGAGGCAATGATCAGGCTGCCTTTTTCTCAAAATAATACCCGCAATCATAGCTGACCAGATCCTCCGGCCCACTGGGGAACTCACGGCATTGCTTGGGCCTCTTATTGTGGATAAGGCATCGGTTGCCATAGAAGAAAAGACATGGGATGGGTAATCGACAACAGGTCCCGCACTCCGTGCATTCGCCCTTTCGGACCCAGCCATTGGTCTTGTAGAATCGGGCTCTTATCATCCTTGTAAACTTGCTGGTGAACGATAATAATACCAGTGCGCAACCAAAGATGAAATTGCCCAATAATATATCCAGCTCGTAGAAATGTATATTCCAAATGAAATATAGATCAAGCAATAAAAGAAATGCACCGGTCAAGAAAAGTATCCTTGATACCTGTAGTTTCAAACGGTTGTACCGTATCTGTTTGACATGAGGATGAGTCATCTGGACGATCATAGCCAGATATTTATTTATAGTTGCGCACACGAATACCACTATACTTTCAATTATGATATTGGCAGGTCGGGTTTATAATAGACACCAGCACGATAATTGCGCATGGCAGAAAGTGAATCGATATGTGAACTATATACCAAACTGGCATTGAGCTCCATAATAACCGAACTCAGGGACGAGATGGGTAAGGGAACTCGAGATTTCGTATGCCATGCTGCCAGGAAGAGATTGGGGGAAAAGATGATGACAATGATGGGAATTGAATCTCCCAGCAATGATGGAGGGGAAGGATCTGTCGATGTTTCAGATATTTGTCAGACCATAAAGAAGAGTGGTGGACCCAAGATCACCTGCGACCAGCAAGGCGATGATATGCTCATCCAGATCCATGAATGCCACCTTCTGGAGGCTGCAAGGTTGGAGCCGTTCGTATGTGAGATAACACAGGGTTGGATCGAGTCCATGCTCCACACTGTCAAGTGCGAGAAGTTCATCATCGAGAGGGTGCAGACAATTGCCCAGGGTTATGATAAATGTGTGTTCAAGTGCAGGCAGAACCATCAGGTGGCTCTCAGTGCTGCCGCCGCAATAAATAGGCTGGATGCCCTTCAGAAGAAGATCAAGAGCAAAATAGTTCTAATACTGGAATTCTCACAGGTCAAGGAATTCAATGATTTTTCCTTCACCCTCAATAAAAAATTGAATGCGGAGATAAAGAACGTGAATGTCATTGATGGGAAGTACATAGCCGAGGTCGTCATATATCGCAAGGGGCTGGCCAGGATACAGTGATCGCCAATCTATCCTCATATAGATCGACCATGCTCATAACCAAACCTTGAAACATGGCATAATCATTTTATCATTCATTCGTATTTACGAACCGATGAGCAAGCTCAGAGACATGGGGGAAAAGGAGGCTATCAGGATACTTCTTCAAAGATTCGATCCAGATGGTCAGCTCATGATAGGGGATGACTGCGCCATGGTGGACATGGGCAGAGAATATCTCCTTGCCACCAGTGATATGATCAATCAGGACACACACATACCAGAGGGAACATCCGGTTGGTTGATCGGATGGTATGCGACGGCCATCAATCTCAGTGACATAGCCAGTATGGGAGGTTTCCCTCTCGGACTTCTATTCGCATTGGGACTTCCGCCGGACATGGACATGGACTTCCTCGACGAGATCGCCAGAGGAATGGAGGATTGCTGTAAAGCTCATGGGGCCAAGGTGTTGGGTGGCGATACAAAAGAAAATCCCACCATCTCCATCACGGGAACAGCATTGGGTCTTGTTGGAAAGAAGGACGTCATGCAGAGAAAGGGAGCCAGGCCAGGGGATATCGTCTTCCTTACCGGGGAGTTGGGTAACCAATTAGGCTGGTACAATACCAGGGCGGAATGGGATATAGAATCACTGTTAAAAGTGGACCCCAGAGTGCGGGAGGGGCAGATACTGGCACAGAGCGGGGCCGTGACATCGTGCATCGACCTATCGGATGGATTGAGCACTTCTCTCCACCACCTGCGGAAGGCTGGTGAGGTGGGCTTCGAGATAGAGATGGATAGCATTCCCTTCATCGGAGGTCTCTCGGATGAGGATAAAGAAAAATGTCTGCATCTGGGGGGAGAATTTGAATTATTATTCACCGTAGACCCAGGAAAGGCCAATAGCCTGATGTCAACAGGTCTGGGTGGTCTGAAGATAACTGCCATCGGAACAGTGACGGATGGACAAGATGTCCTTATCACGGATGATGATGGCCAGCATGTTCTGGAAGATAGAGGATATGAGCATTTCAGGAGGCGGGCTGATGACGGGTAATATCATAATAATACCGGGGGAAATATAATGGAAGCCAGACAATGGAAACCACTGGATGGTGGAAAAGTGGAGTGCAGTCTCTGCGCCCACAGGTGCATCATCGGAGAAAGGAGGACCGGAATATGCGGGGTCAGAAGGAATGAGAAAGGAACTTTGATGGCCAGTACCTATGGCCAGATCTCGTCCATGGGTTCGGATCCCATTGAGAAAAAGCCCTTCAACCACTTCATGCCAGGCACACGAGCCTATTCCTTTGGAAGCATAGGTTGCAATCTACAATGTGACTTTTGCCAGAACTTCACCATCTCTCAGGAATTCAGCAAGCGTGGATTGAAGCAGGTGACTCCGGTCGAGGTTCCACTACTTGCTCAAAAACATGATTGCCAGAGTGTTTCATGGACCTACAATGAGCCCACCATCTGGTTCGAGTTCAATATGGACAGCTGTATCCAGGCCCACAAGGCTGGCATCGCGACAAGCTACGTGACCAATGGCTACATGACCGAGGAGGCCCTCAGAGAGATCGGGCCACACCTGGATGCCATGAACATCGATGTCAAGGCCTTCACTGATGAATTTTACCTGAAATACTCCAAGGCCCACCTCCAACCAGTTCTGGATACCTGTGTCCTGGCAAAGGAGCTGGACATCCACATCGAGCTGGCCATGCTCATAATACCAGGAAGGAATGACGATCCTGCAGATATTAAAAGATACTGCGACTGGGTGATCGATGATCTCGGGCCCGAGACTCCCATTCACTTTTCAGCATTCCACCCGGATTACAAGGTAATGGACATTGCAAGGACCCCCACCAAGACCCTGGAGAAAGCTCATGCCATTGCCAAGGAGAAGGGAATTAAGTTCGTCTATCTGGGCAATGTACCCAGCAGGGAAGAGGAGCACACCTTTTGCCCCGAGTGCGGCCAGATAGCGATCAAGCGCATCGGGTATCATATTATGAGGATCAAGCACGATAATGGGAAGTGCAAGAACTGTGGGGAAGACCTTAATCTGGTGCTGGACCCGTTGGGGAAGTGATTGGGCATGGGTTTTGAACCGAAGCTCATAGCCACCCTCCAGCAGGCCACCAGGATCGTCATCGTCACAGGTTCCGGCATATCTGCGGAGAGCGGTATTCCCACCTTCAGGGGCGAGGATGGGCTCTGGAAGAAGTACCGGGCGGAGGAACTGGCCACCCCCGAAGCTTTCTATTCCAACCCGGAATTGGTGTGGGAATGGTATGACTGGCGCAGGCAGTTGATAGGCAAGGCAGAGCCCAATCCAGGACATGATGTCATCGCCATGATGGAGGGGGAATACCCCGAATTCCTTCTCATCACGCAGAATGTGGACGGGCTACACAGAAAAGCTGGTTCCCGGAATGTGGTGGAGATCCACGGCAATATCTGGAGGGCGAGATGCACCGGAGGGTGTGAGACCTCTTATTTAGAGGAGAATCCTATTACCCAGCTTCCACCAAAATGCAATTGCGGGGCCATGCTGAGACCGGATATCGTGTGGTTCGGTGAGTCGCTTCCAATTGAAGGGCTATTAAGGGCAGAAAAGGCCATCCAGGAATGTGATGTTCTTATCGTGATAGGAACCTCTGGCTATGTTTATCCCGTGGCATCATTCCCCATGATCGCTCAGGCAGCTGGTGCCATGGTGGTGGAGATCAATATTGAAAGAACTCCGATATCGCAGATCGCGGACTTCACATTGCTCGGCAAGGCCGGAGATGTGCTGCCGGCATTGTGGAATGAGGTTGTTCAAAAGGGTTGAAACAATGGTGTATTGGTGTATAAGTCGGGATTATATCAAATATACTTAAGTAATAAAAAATGATATTTATCTTTTTAGATAGAGGAAATGTTGCATATGAAGAAATTATATGGCATATTGATAGCATTCTTATTCATAGCTATAATGCTGGGTGGGGCAACAGAGGTAAAAAGCCAGACCTCTAAGAGCCAAATATCAATAGAGGTCATCAAAGAATATCAGGTCCCAATTATTATTTCTTCAGGTGGAGCCAATAGTGTATCAATGGGAGAATTGCAGATGTTCTACAGGGAATTCATGCCCATCCTCCCCTATGAGCCAGTAAATATATTGCTTCCCTTTGGTGAAGAGCTTGATGAGGTTGCGATCTCTTATTCAAATGAGATCATCATAGACGGCACACATGACATTGAGATATATCCAATGCCGATCCCCACAGGAACTACTGGGCCGATCTTTGAGATAGTAGAAGAAGAAGTTCCAGCAACATATCCACCTGAAGTTCTTGAGGTTTTAGATATTGTGAGCTATCGTGGCTATTCCATATTGCCCGTGAACCTCTTTCCAGTGAAATATTACACCAATGAAGGAAAATTATCATACTTTGAGACCATAGAAGTGTCCATAACCACAAGACCCTCAACAGACAAAACTATCAATAAGATGTTCAGAGGCCTTCCGGAGGATCGGCAGTATTTGATGGGCATGGTTGACACCACAACCAGCATTTCATCCTATGACGGTATGCAGGAGACCCTTGATCTGGATCCCGGTGATTATGATTATGTGATCATCACAGATGATTCATTTGTACCCGAGTTCCAGCCTCTTATTGATTGGAAGAACAGTGTTGGCATTAAGACCGCCATAGAAACTGTTCAGAACATCCAGACCAACTATTCCGGCGCAGACACCCAGGAGAAGATAAGGAATTTTATCACAGATGCTTATCTCAATTGGAGTATTGAATATGTATTGTTGGGAGGAGATATCGAATTCGTGCCTCACAGAAATTTGCATTTTATATTTGGTGGTGGCGAAGTATATGACATTCCAGCAGACCTCTATTATGCTGGGCTTGATGGCACATGGAATGAAGATGGAGATGAATACTGGGGCGAGATTGGAGAGGATGATCTGTATGCGGAGGTCAATGTTGGCCGGGCTCCAGCCAGCACGATCACAGATATTATAGCATTCGTGAACAAGACCATTGCTTATGAAACAAGGAGCGCTGGAATAGATTATTATGACGATGCATTGTTCATTGGAGAAAACCTTGATAGTTATCCAACATGGGGCGGAGATTATAAGGATTCTGTTGAGCCCTTCTTTCCCCCTGAGTTCAATATTACAAAATTGTATGAGAGAGATGAGACATTCGGCCGCACCCAGATCATAAATGAGATCAATGCTGGAAAGCATTTTATCAATAATAAAGGCCATGGAGCCGTCACCTATGCTGGCGGCCTTACAACAGGAGATGTCATGTCACTGACCAATGACGAATACTTCATCTGGTACAGCCAATGTTGTGATGCCGGAGCCTTTGACTCGACATGGGCCGAGTGTATTGCAGAAAGAGTGGTGGCAAACCCGGATGGTGGGGCTGTTGCATTTATAGGGAACAGCAGAGAGGGGTGGTATACGCAAGGTTCGGTAGCTGGACCATCCATTGCCTTTGATAAAGAGTTCTTCAATGTGCTGTTCAATGAAAATATTGAAAATATTGGCAGAACCCTTCAAAGATCAAAGGAGAACTCGGGGGTTATTGGAATGATGCGCTGGACATATTACACATTGAATTTAATAGGCGACCCGACACTCAAGGTAGGCGGGTATTTCGCAAGCCCTCCACAGGATCTCACTGCAGATGCGGGGGATAGTTTTGTAAGCCTCACCTGGGACCCCCCAAAAGAAGAGACTGCGATACTGAATTATAATATTTACAGAGGAACAAGCAGTGGTGGGGAAGTTTTACTTGCAACCATCGGCGATATCCTTTGGTTCAATGACACCAGCGTGACCAATGGTCAGACCTATTATTACTATGTTACCGCAGTGAATGCCGAGCGAGAAGGATTGCCATCCAATGAAGTGAATGCGACCCCTGGTATCCCCACAGTTCCACTGGATCTCCAGGCCACTCCCGGCGATACGGTCGTGCATCTGACCTGGAACCCGCCCATGGATGATGGGGGACTCGGTATTACTAACTATAATATCTACCGCGGGACAATGAGTGGTGGAGAGGTCTATCTCACAATGATCGGCAATGTCCTCAATTATGATGATGGAGCTGTGGCCAATGGCCAGACATATTATTACAAGGTCGCTGCGGTCAATGCTTTCACAGAGGGGGGAATGTCCAATGAGGCCTATGCTACACCCGGCATACCAAGCGCCCCGTTGAATCTCTCAACCAATGCTGGTGATTGTTATGTCAATGTTACATGGCTTCCTCCGGTTCAAGATGGAGGACTGCCCATCACCAGCTATTCGATCTACAGGGGTCTGAACAGTGGCGAGGCGATCTATCATGATACCATTGGAAACCAATTATATTACCATGACACCTCGGTGGAACTGGATATTTCGTATTTCTACCAGGTCAGCGCGGTAAACAGCTTCACAGAAGGACCACTGTCAGAGGAGGTATTCGGCAAACCCAGTGCGGCCATATGGCCCATGTTCCTGAGAGATATCGAACATTCTTCAACCAGCCCGTATGATACAAGTGACAATGACCTTACTTTGAGATGGAGCTTTAGAGGACCACGCGGGTCAAGCCCCTCGCCTGCGATAGGCGTGGATGGAACCATATACTTTACCCTGGATGAATTCTTCTATGCAATATCCCCTGGTGGAAAATTACAATGGAACCAAACTCTGGGTGACATAATAACTGCTTCACCAGCTATAGCCGGGGACGGCACAATATATGTTGGATGTTCTGACAATCTGCTCTATGCCTTTAACCCAGATGGCACAATTAAATGGACATTCAATGCAAAGAAGACCGTTCGTACTCCTACAATAGGAAGGGACGGTACGATCTACTTCGGGGCAGATAATGACAAAATATTTGCTGTCAACCCTGACGGAACAGAGAAATGGTTTTACAGACTGAAGGGGACGATCAGAGACTCTGTGGCTATCGGTAAAGATGGCACCATATACTGTGGAGTGCTCAATGATAAATTCATGGCCTTTGACCCAAATGGCAATTTGAAGTGGGAATATGACGCTGGCTACCCATTTTATAATTCGCCGTGTATCAGCACAGACGGGACCATTTACATAACATCTGGTGTTAATTTAATTGCCTTTGATCAGAATGGAACTGTAAAATGGACACACACAATGGACACCGTTATCATTTCTTCCTCTCCTATCGCAGGTCCTGATGGCACCATATATGTCAGTGGTAGTGGTAAAAATTATGCAGTTAATCCTGATGGAACCCGTAAATGGACCTATAATGGAGGCGGAGTTTACTCTCCTTCGATGGCCATTGGCAGTGATGGCACCATATACACAGGCGGGGGGACCAATGAATTCCTGGCCCTGAATCCAGATGGAAGCCTTAAGCACAGCTATGGCTTATCATCATATATCTCAGTAGTTTCGGCCCCTGCCATTGGAAAGGATGGTGCCTTATATTTCATTACAACAAATGGGTGGACCAATGAAGGAGAGTTATATGCTCTGGGAAGCAGTTCTTACAATGCGCCTGTGAAAAACACCGATACAGGAGAGCAGTTCGATGAGATCCAGGCAGCGATCGATGACAAAGATACCGTAGACGGGCATACAATAACCGTGGAAGCTGGCACCTACTATGAAAACCTGGAGATGAACAAGGCACTTACGATCATTGGTGAAGATAGGGACAATACAATAATCAATGGCAGCAGTGACACACCTCCACTGCCCTGGCCCTTCACAATGGGCAATGTGGTGAATATCACATCAAATTTGGCGAATATTACTGGCTTCACGATCACAGGTGGTAGCTATGGAATATTTATCCTCGAATCTCATAATATCAGCATATCTGAAAACAATATTTCTGATAATAAATACTCAGGGATATGGAGCATTGTTTCAGATAATATTACAATAGACTCCAATATTATCTTGAACAACGGAGAAGAAGGCATCTATATCTGGACTTCTAAAAACAATAAAATAACTAACAATCAAGTGAGCCAGAGTGCACAAAATGGAATTCATATATTTGATTCTAACTACAACTTATTCTCAGACAATATCATATCATTCAATGATGAGAATGGATTGCTTATAGAAGGATGTTATAACAATATCCTCAAAGACAACATTATTTCAAAAAATGCAAATGGAATGTTTCTCCGCAACTCTGATGATAATACCATAACAAATAATTTCATTGAAAATAATGACGGGTACGGCATTTTGCTATACAGTTCTGATAATAGCAATGCAAATAACAATACTTGCCAGTCT
>JAGLQE010000455.1 GCA_023137005.1 Thermoplasmata archaeon | reverse complement strand
TGCCTGGAATCCTTCTTGCTCTTCTCCTTCCTCACCATGCGATCAAGCTGGTTGAGAAGGTCGCTGAGGCATTTCAGGAGATCCCAGTCATGGGATTGGGCATAGAACATCTCATGCTCGGTTATCATCCTGCCACTGAGTTGATAGCGGCCACCATGTTCCTCATTACCATCGCTGTGCATGGATACATGGATCGTGAAGGTCTTGGGCTTGACGAGCTTCGCCGTCCTCTTCATGGACTTCTGGATGAGATCGTACATGGGGTCATAGGCATCGGAATCTTCCACATCCAGACCAGATATCTGGACATACACTCCCTCTGTCTTCTGGAAACTGGCTATAAGCTCCATGAGGTCGTATTGTGTCACTATGCCGATGGGGACCTCGTGTTTCGCGACCATGATCGTCGATATGCTATTGTCCAGCATGAGCTTTGCAACATCGGTGATGGTCTGATCCTCGTCCACATACACCGGATCATTGGTCATGACACTGGATATGGCGATGCTCACTGGCTTGCTCTCGCCAACGCCTCCCATCCCTATCTTCTGCTTCTTCCTCCAGCCGGAGTCCGTGATATCCCTGAGGCCTACCATTCCCACCATCTTGCTATTATCATCGATGACCGGCAATGCCCTTATGTCCAGCCTGTTCATCAGTCTCTTGGCCGTATCAATGGTATCCTCGCCTGTCACACAGCGGGGATTGTGGGTCATAATCTCTTTCACTTTGATGCCCTTCAATATATCTATTGTGGGTATGGAACTAACGAGATCGGATCTGGAAACAATGCCGATTATCTTGTCATCCTGGGTAACTGGCACAGCCCTGTATCCTGATGATAACATAACTTCCGCGATATCCATGATGGATATATCCCGGTTCACTCTGGGCGGGAAGCTCATGACATTCTCTATCTTGGTGGTAAGTGGTATGTTCCTCCTTTTGAGGAATGTATCATAGCTGACCAGTCCTACCAGCCTGTCATCTTCGATGACTGGAAGCTCATGAATATCATGCTCCCTCAACTTGCCCAGGGCCACGGAAATTTCCTCGTGGCACTCGATGGTCACCGGTTTCTTGCTCATGATATCCTTTGCTTTTGTCTCGTGAATGTTGATCTCTTTCATTCGTCTTCCTCCTGTTGATCTTGGAACTCGATTACTCCCTCCCATAAGCCCATCAGGGAAGGCCAGTATTCCGATATTCTCTTAATTTTTCAGGTTATGATTCAATGCCCAAGCATGGAACCGATTTAATGTTTTGTGTCTGATTTCGGATTTGATATGTATCCGAGTTCTAGACATCACAAGGCCTTGGGGCCTCTGTCCCTTATTGCTGATAGGGTCGACATGGTCAGTTGCCTGAACTCTTCCAGGCCCCCATCATTATTCAGCTTTATTTGAGCATTGTCCATGGCCTCCTTCAGGCCCCAGCCAAGCTCTCTTTCCTCCCTCTTGACGAAATCATCAAAGGTCTTGGGATCGTCCCCCCGCCCCCTCTGAGACAGCCTCTTGAATCTTATCTCCCTGGAGGCCTCGACCCCCACGGTTATTATATTGTCAAGGTTCTTTTCGAAATACTCCAGCTCATACCTGCTCCTGCACCCGTCTATGACCACGTCCCCATCAGGCAAGCCTTCTATTGTCCGAACTGCCCAAATATCTTTCCCCAGTTTTTCCCTCTCGGAATTGGCATGGCCGCCGATGGACACATCGTTCATTTGAAGGCCAAGTCCCATCACATGCTCACGGACAATATCCCCCATCCTGATGACGGCGAAATCATTCTCCACCATGACCTTGACGAATTCCTCCTTTCCCGCACCGGGAAGGCCAGATACTATAATGACCACCATGTGTTCTCCTATATCAATGACTTCTCCTCAAAGTAATCGGGAGCATATTTCCTCAATGTGCTTGTCATGAACTTCTGATTCTCCTTGGCACCTTTTTCTCCAAGGAACAGCTCCAGAGCCTCGGTCAAGTTCTTTATGAAGAGGACAGCCTGCTGGGGGTTCATCAATTCCTTTGTAGCTCCCACCTCCGCTATCTGCTTCCTGATCGCGAACTCCACTATGGGTGCGATGGGCACCATTTTTGCCTCGATCTCAGATACGAATCCCTTGCTATCCAATCCATCACTCCTTTGTGAGTACGAGCATGACACCTGCAGAGGTTGGACCAATACTTGACAATCTTAAAAGCTCGAGTATAATGTTCTTAGCGTCCATTTTCCCTCCACTATGTTATATGGATTTCATACTATCTAAATATATCTAAATAGTATATTAGTAAGACTGGAGCAATTGATGATCACTTGACTCATTTCTTCTTTGACAGTTTCATGCAGGCGTAAAGCAGTGCGGTCATGTATTTGCCAGCACTCTTCAGTGAAGCAACATCTCCATTCCACTTGACCAATGCTTGACCATCTTCCTTCTCCAGAAGGCCCTGGACCTTGCTGATTATCTTCTCGGTCCACGGGTTGACGTCTCCAGCAACGACCATGATGATGACCGTGTACTTGCCTCCCTGGACCAGTATCTTCCTGCCATTGACGGATATGACATTGAGCTTCTGAGGCTTATAATTGGGAGATTTAAGATAATTCCTGCCGGTCTTGAGGTCTGCAAAGAGCTGTTCCTGCTCCTCTTTTGGAACGACCCTGGCTGTGTGATGGGAGATGAATTTTCCATCCCTGTAAAGGAGGAATATGTCCTTGACCTCCATGGGTATCTTTCCATTGCCCGCAGGTACTGGTTTCTTGACCTTGGCCTTTGGCTTCTCGTCAGTGGTGACCACCATGGCCTCTATCCCATCTTCGAAGTAGGCTTCCTTGTAGTCCTTCTTCAGATCGG
>JAGLQE010000454.1 GCA_023137005.1 Thermoplasmata archaeon | reverse complement strand
TTGCCGCCAGCAGTTGGGCTCCGATATAGAAATATATCTCAACCTCATGAATAGCTTGCTCGGGATCAATGGAATTGGTGAACGGGATCGTATCTCTGATATTGATGATCTTGACCTCCAGGTCTCCTGCTGGGAATTCAACCCAGGCGGTTCCAGTTTCTGGATCATAGATGAACGTGAATGCGGCATTCCTATGTGATTCCAGCTCAGCCGGATAATTGGATGCCATCCCGATCTTTCCACCATCATACCATGCCTTTACCTCGATCTCGGTATTCGACCAGCCACTTGTTGAATTGGCTTTGATAATGAGCAAATATACACGATCCACATTCAATTGCTTATCCAGCATTGAGTCGTGTTCATCATCCAATAGATCGATACTGTGTATGTAGGCCTCGTCATCACCAGGCAGAGCACTGACCTCGGGCACATCTATAATGATCGTGATCAAAGGGCTTATGATCATCACATAACACAGTATGATTGATATTGTTTTTTTCATATCTTCCACCTACCTATGATAATATCGAACCGCATTAATAATCATTTTGATGATAGGCCTAAGGGAAAACAATATATCATCCCAATTCCAATCAGGCCTGATACTATGTCAAAGGTCAATGGGGCGAAAGTAGCTATAGAAACCTGTCTTAATGTCAAGAAGGGCGAGAGAGTGATGATCCTCACAGATCTCTCAAAAGCCACGATAGCCGAAAGTCTTTTCCAGGCAGCCATGGACGTGGGTGCCGATGCAGTTCTGATGAAGATACCGGATGTTGTAAAAGATGGTCAGGAACCCATGGCCCCCGTTGGCAAGATGATGAAGGATATGGATGTCATCGTGATAACCACGGAAATGAGCATGTCCCATACCGGCGCCAGGAGGAGGGCATCGAAAGCCGGTGTCAGGATAGCCACCATGCCGGGTATCACGGAGCACATGCTCAATGAAGGCGGGATGACCGCGGATTTCAAGGACATTCTCAAGACCACGCGCAGGGTGGCCAGGAAACTCAGGAAGGGGAACAAGCTCATCATAAAGACCGAGCTGGGAACCGACCTGCAATTGGATATTAAAGGGCGAACGTGGGTGGCGGAGGATACTGGCATCTGCAATAAAAAAGGAGATTTCACGAACTTGCCAGCTGGCGAGATGTTCATCGCACCTGTGGAAGGAAGTGCCAATGGCGTGATAATGATAGATGGAAGCTTCAATGACCCTCTTCTTAACCCGGTAAAGGTCAATGTCAAGGATGGTTATGCCACCAGGATCGTGGGAGCCCATGATGTGGTGAAGGAGCTCAATAAGGGTGGCAAGACCGGCAGGAACATAGCCAAGGTGGGTATCGGCCTCAACCCGGAAGCAAAGATAATCGGCAAGATACTGGAAGATACCAAAGTTCTCGGTACTGTGAATATCGGCTTCGGGGACAATTCCATGTTCGGAGGCAGGGTGAAGTCAGCTGTTCACCTTGTTGGTTTGATAAAGAACCCGACCATGGTGATAGACAATGTCATCATCATGAAAGAGGGTGAGCTGAAAATATGATCTGATCTGGCAAAGCCAGATAGTTCTGTGAGTTACTTGAGTTCTACATTACTGATCATTGTACTCTTGAGTTTAATGAGTTAGGGAGTTCTGTGAGTTGCTTGGGTACAATGAATTAGATAATTGTTTAGAGTTGATCAGAATCCCTTCAATCTCTCCTTCAATCGAGATAATTCGTCCTGGCGCTTCTTCCAGGCATCTTCTTTCTCGGTAAGGGCCTTCTCTCTCTCATCGAGTTCGGTCAGACGTTCTTTCATTTCTTTTTCAACTTTATCGCGAAGCTCGTCTTCCTTCTTTTCCAGCTGCCATTCCCTGGCGATCAACTTATCCTCTTTGGCCTTGAGTGCTGTGGCATTGTCCTTGAGGTCATTGTCCATCTGCTCAAGATTATCGCGCTCGTCCATCACCCTGGCAAGCTCGACTCTTATCGAGGCGAGTTTGGCTTCAGCCTCTTTTTCAGATTTGGCAATGGCCTTCTCACGGGTGATCAACTCGGTCGCCGATACTTTAAGATCATCATTCTTCTTGGATTGGGCCTTATCCTGTTTCGTGGCCTCACGGTCCAGTTTTTTCCTCTCGGCTTCCAGGGCCTTTTCGTCTGCCGCGAGAGTGGAGTCTCGCTCATCCATGTCTCCTTCTCTCTCATCAAGCAGTCCGGAGGTCTTATCGAGCTCAAGAGCACGATTGACCAGCTCGGTCTTCATAACCTCGAGCTTGGCCTCCTCGGTGGCCAATTCATCTCTCTGGTCATTTAATTTGACCTCGATATCGGCCAGTGATGATTCATTATTCTGAAGTTTCTTTGCTTCTTTATCCAGCTTCCGAAGTTCCTGTTTTGCCAGAGCCTTCTGTTCCTTGTTCTGGGCGGATAATTCTGCATCGCGATCCTCGAGCTTCTCTTCATGTTCAAGGGCCTTGGCCTCCCTGGCCTTCAGCTCTTCGGACTTGATCTCCAATTCAGTTCCCAGATCCACCAACTCTCCAAGCCTCTTGTCCAGCTTCTGGAACTCCCTGTGAGCCTGGCGTTCCTTCTTCTTCAGATCGACCTCCAGTGCCTTGACATTGGATTCCAGTTCCTCAAGGGCGACCATATCGGCCTTCAGCCTTCCCTCGTCGGCAGTTAGAGCCTTCTCTTTCTTGGTCAGCTCCCTCTGGATATTGCGAAGGGACTTCTTCTCATTCTTGAGCCCATTCTCCAGGTCCTTTATCTGATCTCTGAGTGATTCTAATTTCTTGGTCTCATTGGCTATCTTGACCGCATCGGCATCAATGCCTTTGCGCTTGTCATCCAGTAGTTTTCGATCTTTATCAATGGCCGACCTTTCGGTTTCCTGTTCGTCTCTCTCACGTGCTACCAGATCAGCCTCGGTTCCCAATCTTTTCATATCCGCTTCCATGGCCTTCTTTTGCTTGGCCAGCTTGCGGGTCTCGAGTGTGATATCCTTTTTCATATTGGTGAGTGAACGATCCTGCTCCTTCAGCTTCTCCTCCAGCTTCCTCACCTGGCCACTCTTCCTATTGAGGTCCCCGGCCTCGGAATGAACCGCCTTCTCCCGGGCCATCAGGTCCTTTTCCCGGGCCTGTAGCCTGTCCTCGGCCTTGAGAAGAATTGCTTCTTTCTTCACATAATCTGATAATTTCGCCTCCAGCTGGGTGGATGCCTCGGTCTGCCTATTGGTCTCATCAGATATGTCCTTCCAGATGGATTCCAACTCGGCCCTTTCATTGGCCAGTATTTCCTGGGTTCGGCGTAGGTCCTCACTTCTCACATTGATATCGGATTCCTTGCTGGTCAGTAGAGCTTCCTTGTCGTCCAGAGCTGTTTCTTTCCCGGATATGAGTAATTCCAGATTCTGAAGTTCAGCTTCCTTGGATTCCAGCTTCATCATCTCGACCTTTCTCTCGGCCAGCGCGACAACGTCCTCCTCGGTCAGGCCCTCTTTCTTTGAATCTGAATAATGCTTGAGCAAAGCGACGGAACCCATCTTGACGGACTCCAATTCTCCCCTGAGCCTATCAATGGTCGTCTGCCTGGCCATGGAATCCTGCCTCTCCACCTCCAGGTCCCTGGACCTGTCATGAAGAACTGATTCTGTAGAGCGGAGATCCCTATCCCGCCTTGCCTCGGCCTCCAGTGCCTTGCGTTCGCGGCCGATCCTCTCCTTCTCCTCTTCCTTGACAAGTGCCATCATGTCGCTCAAGGATATCTCATCAGCCTCGAAAGCCGCATCCTCGTACTGGTCCTTGATATGGGTGATGGAAATGCTGGATGATTTGTAGGAATAAGAATGCAGTTCCAGGATACAATCCTCCATGGCGGCATCCCTGGCGATCTCGAGGATCGCATCCGAGCCCTTGACATCCATATTCGAGGAATGACTGGCTATTATGGGCTTGCCTTTCCTGAAAACAATGTGGCCTATGGAGATATTACCATCCCGGACATAGCTTGTTTTGATGAAGCCATCGATCCCCTGGCTATCAAATTCATCCATAAGGGTTTGCAGGGCTGTTGGACCACCAAATGTGGTCTTGAGTATCCTTCCGCTAGGCAGTCTCATAAAGATCAATTTCCATGTTCGATGTCAGGTCAGATAATTGTCTACCTTAAATATATTTTCTAAGATAATGTCTATATTAAGAATCATAAGATATTTACACTTTATTGCATTCTCAGGCCCATCCCGTGATGACAAGAGGGTCAGATGAGGATCGTAATGATCCGATGATTATCCCTATGAGTGCTGAGGATACCTAATAGCTTTTACCTGTGCGCAAATATAATAAGTCAATACATTTTATCGGCCACATCAGTCACA
>JAGLQE010000453.1 GCA_023137005.1 Thermoplasmata archaeon | reverse complement strand
CCAGCTGCTTCATCCTCATCTATCTTCTGCTGAAGCATTTCCAACATCCGGGTCTCATCAGCGAATCCGAGGGAGATCATCTTCTGAACGGTGGGTACACCGTTATGCGTCCACCCTCTTCTGATGTAAACCGCATCGGCCAGCTTCTGGTACTGGTCCTGTCGGAAATCGTACATGACCTTTATGCGGTCCTCGATGCTCATGTCCTCGATGCTGTCCGCGGGCAAGCCCTGTTTCTCAACCAGCTGCTTGTCGTACATTTCCTGACGGGAAACATATTCAAGGCGGGTGACGGGTCCCATGGATCTGTAGGGTATCCAGTCATCCTTTCGGCGACCGCGGCCCATCCAGACATTCATCGACCTCTGCCAGTTGTACGCTCTCTCACTCTGCAGGATAAGATCTTCCTTGGTCACGTTCCAGCCGGTTATCGCGTTCTGGATGTCCACGTAATTCTGCACGTGCCCGGGAACCTTGGCTGGTTCACCAGTCTCGGCATTATCCGATGGTTCAACGTCATTCCACGGGAGCTTGCACAGTCCGTTCAATCCGAACCACGTCCTCCACATCGGGAAGTAATGCAAGGCCTCGGCCTTGTCCGCGAAGGTCGGTATCTGATTGTTCACCATGTCCATGAAGATCAGCCATGCTTCATCATGCTGGGGGCCCTTGAGTGTGAGTCCATATCCTCCCTGCATGGCCAGTGATTCTTTCGTGACATATTCCGAATATTCCAGGCCCTTGGACTCCATGCCGCAATCCTCGATGAGCTGAGCGTCTCCCCAGTTCTTGGTCTTGAGCCAGTCCTTCATTCGGCGAGCGCCCTTGCCAGCGACCTTGATGAATTCATTATCATCACCCGCGGCCATCCTGTGAAGTAGCTCCATCATGGCATCCGCATTTCCAAAGCACAATTCCAATCCGCCACATCTTTCCTTGTTCAGGATGCCGTATTCGTACATCTCCATGTAGAAAGCGATGGCCGTGCCTGAGGAAATAGTATCCAGTCCGTATGTGTCGCAGTAGAAATTGAATTCCAGTACCCAGAGGGGGTCCCAGATGCTCATATTGGCCGAGCAACCCAGTGTCTCGTACTCGGGTCCATCCACGGTAACTTTGTGGCCCTTGTAAGGTCCGGTCATGACAGTGTATCCGTCAGCGGCCTTCGCGCATGCCATCGTGCACCCGTACCAGCAGCCATCCGGGATGACCTGGGTCCACAATTTGTAGAAGTGCGGTGAGTATATCTTCGGAGCCTTAGGATGCTGACCAAACCGGTAATTCTCGGTCGGTAGTAAATCATAGGCGTCCATGATCTCCACAAGATGGCCAGTTCCAACAGTTCGCATATTGCACTGTTCCTTGTCCAGGTCGCGCATTTCCTTGTGGTATGCGGCTCCTATCTCGGCGATCTTGTCCAGATCCACGGCATCGTTCGTTGTTGCGTCGAATTCATCAATTCGCGCAACCAGGGCCTTGATCTTCTTGTGCCTGAGAACTGTCCCCAGACCACCGCGACCGTGCTGTTTCAGCCTGGCCACCTTTCTTCGAATGTCATAGAACGATATATTCAGGCAACCCCAGTAGGAGTTCTCGGCCCCGGTTCCTGCGGAAACAACTGCCACACCCTGTTTGCCCTTCTCGGAATCCTCGAAAGCGTAAAGGTAGGTCAACTGCTCTGCCAGTACATGGGAATTTGTCTCCTCATTGGGCGCAGTTTCGATCCTCACTTTTCCCTCGACACCGTCAATGAAAACAATAACATCCTCATCTGCCTTTCCATGGACCTGGATGGCATCGAAGCCAGCGAACTTCATGTAAGGCGCGTAGTAACCTCCAGCATTGGAGTCGCAGATTATGTCGGTGGATGGTGAAACAGATAGTGCCAGTGATTTTCCAAAGCCCGGGTACTGGGTCGA
>JAGLQE010000452.1 GCA_023137005.1 Thermoplasmata archaeon | reverse complement strand
CTCTACTTCGATAGGTTCATCGCCAAAGACCGTGTCACATACTGGACACTCGGTAACACCCTCATCAACGAAGATGCCACAACCAGGGCATTTCTTGTGATCCTCATGCTCTGTTGGAAGCTCGGCACCCAGGTCATCATCAGGGATGACAGGCATATCTGGCTCTGAAATAGCGGAAACAGCCTCTCCACACAGGAAACACTCGGTCGAACCAGCTTCCAGAGAGGCTCCACACCCTGCACACTCGATGTGCTCTTCCTCGGCAATCTCGGGTTCGACCGGGGCGGCGACGACAGCTTCCATCTCGGGTTCTGCTATTGTGGCCTCAACAGGCTCAACAGGTAGCTCAGATTCGGGCTCCAGTTCCTCGACCTGGGGCTCTTCCTCCTCCATCTCCTCGATTATCTCAGGCTCGATCTCAGTATCCTCAGCTCCCTCCAATGTGGCCTCTATATGGGCTCCACAAAGGAAGCATTCATCCGAACCATTCTCCTGAAGGGCACCGCACTCGGGACATTCCCTGTGCTCCTCTTCGGGTATCGGCTCATCGACCTCGGACTCCGCAATGACCTCGGTAACAGCGGCTACGACCGGGATATCAGGCTCGATCTCGGGAGCCTCCTCGGTAATCTCTGGTTCAATTGTATCCTCAGGAATATCTAATTCTGGTTCATCGACCAATTCAGCAGGTTCGATCTCGGGAGCTTCCTCGGTAATCTCTGGTTCAATTGTGTCTTCTGGAATATCTAATTCTGGCTCATCGACCAATTCAGCAGGCTCGATCTCGGGAGCTTCCTCGCTTATCTCGGATTCGATAGTATCATCAGAAGCCTCCAATTCAGGCTCATCGACCAGCTCAGCATGCTCTTCGACAGACTCTGGCTCCTCTATTTCTTCGATCTCGGATTCCGGCTCTTCGGTCTCAGTCACTTCGGCCTCCGGCTCTTCAATGGGGTCATCGATTTCGAAAGGCGCGGCCAGGTCATCCTCTGTCAGAGGTTCTGTAGATATTGGCTCTAGCTCAGATATCTCGACTTCGTCATCAAGCTCATCAATAGAAAGTGGCTCGTCCTCAAGCTCATCAATAGAGAGTGATTCGCCCTCAATGACGTCCTCTACAGGCATGTCCTCCACGGGTTCAGAGAATTCCTCGGGTTCTTCCAGTTCTTCTGGCTCCTCGAGGTCCTCTTCGACCTCCAGTCCAAGGTCTTCCTCTATGACCGCCAGATCATCCTCCTCGGATATCTCATCTGCTGGTAAAGGCTCCTCGAGGTATTCATCCTCAATTATCTCATCTGCTAATTCCTCTGCATCAAGGACTTGCTGTGAGAAGGCCTCTATATCTGCATCTTCTGGGAGGAAGCTCATATCCTCCTCTGGTGCTGTCTCTGGAGGAGCTGGGAGTTCATCATCATCGACCAATTGCATATTGCAGTTTATACAATGAATGAGATCGTCTGTGACCTCCACACTGCATTGTGGACATTCGATGAGCTCCTGATTTATCCTGTACGATATGAACCAGAAGGCGAAACCAGCCAGAACCAATATCCAACCAGCAAGGCTGACCACCACATCAAAGGGCGGGGGTCTAACTCCAGTAGCCTGACTCTCAAGGGCCATCCCTCTGAGCCATACTGAGAATGTTGTAAAGAATATTCCTATGAAAATAGTAATGATCCCTCTGTAGAACCATTTATCCTCATTTATCTCTCGAGGAGTACTTTCAAGCCCTACTACCTTCTCACCACAACTGGGGCATATATAGGGTGTTGGCTGTATGAGTACCTCAAGATTGTCCCAATCCTTTTCAGGCTCGACCCATTCATCGATCTCGACACCGTATCTCACTCCACAAATGGGACAGAATTCATCATCATCTGAAAGGAAATGAGCACCACATACAAGACATTCTTTGTCATTCTCATCAGCCTCTTCCAAGGCTGTCATTTCCTCCTCCAGCTCAGCGGTGATCTCGACATCCTCAAGATCTATGTCCATAAGGGCATCTGGCTGCTCGAAGGTTTCCTCAG
>JAGLQE010000451.1 GCA_023137005.1 Thermoplasmata archaeon | reverse complement strand
TTTGTCAAGCGAAATCCAGCCCTGCAGAACCTGAGGGTGGGTAAAACATTGGAACGTATAGTCCAGCCCCCTCCCAAGTATGATGGACAGAGAGGCAAAACCTATTATCCCGAGCAGAGGAACAGGACACGAACCCCACCCCCATCATCCCAATCCCAGACACAGTACGGTCAGAGACCCGAGCCGGTCAAGCACAACAATTTTGGACCGCTCATAGACCTGAAAAAGCATTTCACCATCCAGCTTCCGGGCTTTATCAACTCGGGAAACAAAGAAAGGGGATTCATCACCCTGAAGAATGATACTGGCTCGGAGATCGAAGACCTGGACATCGACCTATCGGATATGATGGATTATTTCGATGTCGAGGGAGAGGTGAATGACATCATGCTCAAGCCTGGCTCGGTGATAAAGAAATCCATCACGATCAAACCAAAATACGAGGAAGGGGTTTTTCCCTTCAAGATAGTGATCAGGGTGGGATCCAATGTGGCGGAGGAAGAGTTCACGATCAAGGTTGGTGGAACTGAGATATATTGACCAGCTGCTTGAAAACCAGCGTAAAACACTATTTATTAGTATTAAATGCAACACCATCAGTGAGATTAATATCGCTACCGCCATCACCGATATTGGACTTGTAGATCACACTGTCCTTGATATCCACATTATATGTGACCTCGGTGACCAGCATGGCCTTCTCCAGCCTGATGGCCCTGTCCACGGATTCAAAATGCTCCTGAAGGAAGGATTCCACATGATCGGGGTTAGCACAATAGCCGTCAAACCTGAACTCGATGGTATCATCTTCTTTCTTCCATGCTCCGCATAGAAGAAGGAACTCGGATCTTTTGCTGGCAGACTTGCCTGCATAAAGGAATTGGAAGCTATTCTCATCCCCGTACTGTCCGACCATGTAGAGATTTTGGCAGGCCTCGGACATTCTGCTCTTCGCCTTCTGGATCGTAATGGCCTTGTACATGGTCTGGCGCGATGATTGGGCCAGGCTTTTACTTTTGATGAGATCCATGAACTTGCCCTCCATCATTTCCAGAGGTTCGATGAGCGGCATGATCTCTCCCGTATCTATCTCCGGGGCACTGGCATGCCTCATTTTTCCCAGATGATCATGGTATGTGATATTGAAGTGAATGGTGGCCCTCATGGATCTCTTGGCCTTCATGGTGAATGTGACTGCCTGTTCCTCATTGGAGCCTAGATATGGAATATCCCGCATTCGGGCATCCGGTTGTAGAAGTTCAAGGCCATCGGGCATATCCAGTCCAACACAAACTCGATTGTAGATATAGGGGGATGTGTTCTTGAGCCTGAGCATGATATTGATCCTCTCACCATCCAATGTCCTGTCAGCCTGGATCTCCAGTCCGGTGCTTGGCTGGAAGCCCTCGCCGTAGCGGAAATAGATATCCTCATCACGAACCAGGCGGCCGCCGACCCGTACCTTCATTGGCAGAGTGAAATCTCCACCAATACCCTTCTCGATAAGCTCCAGTTCCCGTTCTTTATATCTTTCCTGGCCGGGTGCAAGGTCGAAGTCCAGCTCCAAACTCTTTGGGCAGGTGAACATCTTCAGGGAACCTGTATAATCCACCTCGATGGCCTTCCATGGTAGTCTGGAATTATTCTTCACCGTGGTTCTCAGCTTGAGGGTGTCATGATCCCAATCCCATGATGTGGAGATATCCAGATCATTTATCTCCCTGTAACATTCCAGGATGCGGTTCTTGTCGCTCACGAACTCCATCTGAATATAAGGCTCCTTGGTTCCCTTTGGATTATAGACCAGCCATATCCTGTCCCCGTGATCCAATTTCACCCTCTCGTTCGGTTCTACTTTCTTTGAATTCCTGAAGGTGCCATTCTGGCTTCCACAGTCCTTTATCAACCAGTTAGCTCCTCCTCCGATATTGATGATCTCCGTATGTTTATCTGTCATGAACTTAGCTGGTATATGAACATCATTATCCGGGGATTTACCGATACGGTTCCTGGCCTTCTCAAGAAAGAAGATGGTTCCATCCATAAGATCGGCATCATGACTCTTGATGACCTTGAGGAAGGGCTTGTATCGGATTATGTCCTCGATGCCATCCAGTGTTATACGGATATCACGCACTGTGAACCTGAGATGGGGATTTCGCTGTGTACAGCCATGGATGAGGTTCCCGAAGATATCCTCGCCGCGAAGGGACAGGCTCTCGGTTCCCGATATAAGGGAAGGGGGTGAGGAATTGGACAGGAGGTAGTAAAGTGTGGCTCC
>JAGLQE010000450.1 GCA_023137005.1 Thermoplasmata archaeon | reverse complement strand
TGGCAGCGGGCAATACCTATGAGGGAAATGCAGTGGAATACGCAGGTTTCGGACCCTATTATGTAGGGATGGGGCTTGGTTACGATTCAGAACTATATTCCGTGAGGATATTTACAGCGGGCGGGGTCTGGGACGGCCCTGCAGATTACAAGGATATCGTTTATGATGCCTACTCGGGAGGAGCAGTCAATGTGCATTCGAATTCCTGGGGCTCTGCTTCTGGTGGAGCTTATGGAGATGCAGATTCAGCCTATGATCAAGCGATCAGGGATGCAGACCCGGGAACACCAGGTAACCAGCAGATGATCACCTTCATATCTGCCGGAAATTCAGGTGCGAGTACCAATACCATCGGAAGCCCCGGGAACTCGAAGAACTCCATCACCGTTGGCGGTGTTGAGAACTACGCACCAGACGGAACTTCACATGATAACACTTATGGGAACAGCAATAACCCGGATGTCATGTACGGTAGCAGTTCCAGAGGCTGGACCGATGATGGAAGGATCAAACCAGATATCCTGACCCCTGGAGAGAACACACTTTCCACCCACTCACCAAGTGCTGGGGACAATCTATTTGGTCTTTACTTGGAGGATAACAGGTACGAATGGTGCACTGGAACCTCCCAATCCTGCCCAACAGCTGCTGGCGGCGGCGCGGTCATCTATGAATGGTACAATGACCCAGCCAATTATGGCACACCACCGACTCCGGCAACCGTGAGAGCTCTCATGATAAACACGGCCATTGATATTGGAACAGCCGACATACCCAATCAGAACGAGGGATGGGGCAGGATGTACCTACCCACGATAATGGAACAGCCGGCACCATTCATCATACATCAGGACCCCAATGAACTTACCACCGGAGTTACAGATGAATACTCTTTCAGCTATTCCAATCCAGCAGAGCCACTCAAGATTACTTTGGCCTACACAGACACCTATGCATTGAGTGGTGCCAATCCAGCCCTTCTTAACCAGGTCAACCTTGAGGTGGAAAGCCCGTTGGGAACCATCTACAAGGGCAATGCCTTCTCTGGCGGCTGGTCAGTGGCTGGAGGAAGCCCACCAGCGACCTTTGATCCAACAAGCACGGGCCGTGATACGAGGAACAATGTGGAGTGCATCTACATAGACACTGGAAACCTCGAGGGTGGCCAGTACACTCTCAGGGTCATCGGGACAAATGTCCCAACAGACTGCGACAATGACGGCAGCAATGATCAGGATTACTCACTTGTCATCTACAATGCGATGGATGTTTCCTCTCAGGGAACCATCGAACTTGACAGGGCCCTTTACACGATAGAGGATACTGCTACGATCACTGTTGGCGACACAGACCTGAACACATTACCTGGTTCAGCTCAGATAGTCAATATCAATATAAACAGCAATACCGAACCAGCAGGAGAGACCGTGACACTCACAGAGACTGGCCCAGACACCAGCACCTTTGAGGGAAGCATAACACTCTCGGCCATCAATGGCGGAGGAATACTCCAGGTCTCCGATGGCGATACCGTGACAGCGACCTACAATGATGCGGACGATGGTTCTGGCTCACCGGCTGTGATAACCGATACAGCGATCATAGACGGAGGAGTTGCGCCTGCTACTGGCCTTACGGTCGAATGGTGGGGCCTGTCAACCCAGGATGTCTACTTCGAGGACTTCGAGGGAGATGGGTCACCAACATTTGCCGAGCTGGGATGGACGACCGGCGGAGGAAGCGATGACTGGGAGATCGGAACACCTGGAGGATTGGGTGGTGACTATGGTAATGCAGACCCCAACAGTGCCTTCAGTGGTTCTTTCAGCATAGGAAATGACCTGACTGGCATTGGTGCATATCCCGGAGATTATGAGATCAATCTGGTCGCAGATTCCAATTACATCTACTCACCGGCCATCGATTGCTCCCTGGCAACCAATACCATGCT
>JAGLQE010000045.1 GCA_023137005.1 Thermoplasmata archaeon | reverse complement strand
CCACTCTATATTGAATTAGACTTCAAGAAAAGGGGTCTAGGTCGTGAAAAAAAATGTCAAAAGATATCAAGAAGAGCAAGGTTAGCAGAATGAACGAAGGCGGGGCTAAGATCCCCACAGTGATGTTGGCCGCAACCCTCATATTCCTCGGAGCAGGATTGTTGGCAACAGGCCAGGCACAGGTGGAGGACACAGCAAGAGCACCGCCAATGGGGTATTATTCAACACTCGGACCAGACGGAATACCCGTGCAGCCCGTCCAGGATGAGCCAGCACCCCTCCTACCATCACCAAAGGAATTCGAGACAAGTCAGGGTGGGGTATGTGGATTCTCAAGCGGTGTCATCCACGTATAAATAAGAGAACATATAGAGGATCTTAACTGCGAGTCAATACCCCGCCAAGAGAGAGGCGGGGCACGGCTCTTATCCTTCCATATTCGGCCCACTTCAGCTGGGTCATCGCACCATGCAGATAAGTAAGTGATTATTCTTTTCCACCATAGTAGAAAGTGATATGCGGAGAGGCAATGCCCTTTCACAAAATATTTATTCCACTACTTTCGTGAGTTCCTCCGCCCCACCCCCAGTAACACCACACATTCCCCCCGATAACTCCGACCATGAATATCAGGTACACCGGGAATGGTATAATGATCGATATAAAAAATATCACGGAAGCAAAGCTGAGGAACATCAGCCATTCTGTTTTGATCTCCGGCTTCTGAATATTTAAAAAACCCGCGGGGTCAAGGCTGAGAACAATTGATAAAAGAATGATCGCATTGACTGAATAAATGAATTCAATTGGTATGAGCAAAGTTACAGAGTATGGAATTAGGAATAATGCAAATAAGCCCATGACCTTTCTCGTGCCAAAATTATTATTTGCTTTTCTGAATAATATATATATTGCAATGACCAGTCCAATAAGAAATAGAGAGGAAGCGACCAATATGTTGGCAGGTATCGAACTCGCAGACATCGTCAAGCCGACCTTTATAATAATAATAGATGCCCATATTGAAATAAACATGAGGTTCAGATCCCTCTTACCCAATTCCACTCCCAGATATCTTAAACGATATATGGCCAGTAATGAAACAAATACTCCAATATAGATACAGAATTCCAGAATATTATTTGGGAAAAGGTCATTATCCCCGACAGAGATGACCCGACCTTCAATATTCGAAACATCAACCAGCGGGATGCCTAGAGTAAGTTGATCAACATTATCCACAGAATCGCCTTTTGTCAGATATCCTCGAGTGTTCGGGTTCTCATGATCGGATGATAGATCGAACAATCTAGTGAAATTCACAGAGAAATCATAGTTATTGAACCCATAAGAAATAAATTTCACTTCAGATTGATTGTATATGTTCAGTTCAGGAATATCAACAGTGATCAAGGGTGCTGTTTGATTCTGGATAACATAACAAACAAGCCTGTGTACATATCTTCGGCCATTGGATTCAAATATTATGACATCACCATGATCCCCTGCAACTTGATGGTCCGTGGTCATTGGATCATAATAAGTATGCAGTGTCCAGTCTCTTTCAACAGACTCAAAGATTATACCGTCAGCATTATCGAAGACCTCCAGCTGGCGTGTGTCTGAGTGTTGCATCGATGTGCCAAGGCCGTATAATTGTTTTTGATCTGAAGTGATTATATGAATTGTTGCTAATACAAAAATAAGGTTGATCATTATCCAAATGACGATTAGCTTTTTCTTGTTCATCAATACTATAAACGTTATCTTGTATTATAAGGATATTTTTGACATGTCAAGACTCGATTTATATATCTTCAGGGCCAAGTTGTTACTGGTGATATGATGAAAAAACCGAGAAGTAAATTAAGGATAATTGGAGCTTTGGCGGTGATCGCAGCAGTGACATTGGTATTGATGTCTGTTCTATATGTCATGACCATCGGATTCGGGTCAGGGGGCGGCGACAGCTACACTCCCCTCCCGTATCCCTACCCCTCGCCACAACCCACACCGGCTCCCATCAACTATGAGATGGATACAACAGAACAGTTCCTGGAGGCTTATAGCTCTGGAGAATACATCGATACCGAAGATAACCCGGTCTCGACCTTTGGAGCAGATGTAGACACGGGATCATATGTGCTTGCCCGCAGTTCCATCAACAGTGGGATCACACCACAACCCGGCACGGTCCGGACCGAGGAGTTCCTGAATTATTTCGATTACAATTATCCAGAGGACGAGGATTCGGATTTCACAATTCATATGGAATGCGGCCCATCCTACTTCAGTGATGGATACCACATGCTGAAGATCGGTGTCAAGGCAAAGTCCATGTCCACGGAAGATAGGCCGTCAATGTTGTTCATTGCGGTTGTAGATATGTCTGGGTCTATGGCATCCGCTGGAAAATTATCACTTATCAGAGAGGCTCTACCATACCTGGTAAACCAGATGCAGGAAGGCGATAGATTCGGGATAGTGGTATATGATTCCACGGCCAGGGACTATCTGGAACCCCTAGGAGCCAGTGATAAAGAATTGATAATATCCAAGATCAGTGAGTTCAGAGCAGATGGCTCGACCAATGCCCATGATGGATTGAAGAAAGGCTATGAAATGGCACTGGAGAACAGAAGAGTGGGGGAGCCCTGCAGACTGCTCCTATTATCAGATGGAGTGGCGAACACTGGCATAAGTGACACACAGGGCCTTGTGGCGATGATCCAGGATTACAAGAACATGGGAGTTTACCTGTCAACCTATGGGTTCGGAATGGGCGAATACAATGACCAGCTCATGGAACAGCTTGCGGATAATGGGGATGGAAGATATGCCTACATAGACGATATCGATGAAGCAAAAAAGGAGTTCATTGAGGACCTGACCGGGAATATGATATCTGTTGCCAAGGACTTGAAATTGCAGGTGGAGTTCAACCCCAGGGTGATCGAGGAATACAGATTACTGGGTTATGAGAACCGATTGATGACCGAAGAAGAGTTCAGGGACAAGAGCAAGGATTCGGGAGACATAGGCGCGGGCCACACCGTGACGGCATTATACGAGATAAAACTCAAGTCCACGCATGGTGATCTCGGATCCCTGGAACTAAGATACAAGAACCTGGAAAACTCCATGTCATTAAGAAAGGTCTATGATATCAAGGACAGTTGCTTCACACAGGATATTGGCGATACCAGCCCGCAGTTCAGATTCGCCTTGTGCGTTGCTGAATTCGCGGAACACCTGAAGGACTCCGAGTTCAGTGATTCGTCCATCAAGGAGATAAGGGAACTGGCTGTGGAGGCCCTGGATGAGTACAGGTTCAAGGGACAGTCCGAGAAGGATTTCATTGAATTATTGGAATATCCCTAAATTCTAATACGAAGAATGCAGGGGGTTGATCCCCTGCAATTTTTATTTATTTAGGATACTCACACCTACCTTCCCCCATCCAGCCACCCTCTCCCTCTCTTCCCTCAACCATCTGGTGTACAGGCGGGTCTTTCTATTCGCAATGTGCTGTTTCAGAAATAATGGGAAGGTCCGGGTGTCCAGTAGATCTATGACCTTCTCTGTCTCCTCCAGGCTCGGCTCATTTATCAATCCGAGATCCTCCAGGCTCCTGTTCACCATGTGGTCGGCCATGTCACCCCAAATGGTTCTGAGGTCGTCCTTTATTCTGGAGATGATATGGATGTGCTGGTTATGAGTAGGGAGTTGGAAGTGTATGTGGTGGTTCGCCATGTTTTCAGGATTGACGATCGGGGTTTATATGGGTTTATTTCTGATTATCAGGAATGGAATTGAAGGTTCATACGCCATACCAGAGGATGAGGAATTGTCTTCCACAAAAGACCGTACCAATATACCTTTATATCTTCATTGATTATTGGAATATCACATCATGTGGAGGGGAAAAGTTTGATCGAATGTAATAATTGTGGAGCCTTGAATGAGGGGGATGTATGTTCCAACTGTGGCTTCAGAATACTAAATGAGCACACATTTAAACAGGATGAAGATCCTGAAGTAATTGTAAGGAAAATGTCCAGACCAGTTATCCTCGGTAAAGGACTATTCACCATGGGGTCATTTGGTTCGATGGTAGTGATGATGTCAAGCCTGTATATCGGAATCATCATGTATCTTAACTTCTCAAGTGGTGGGGAATTATTCAAGTTCGATGATTCTAATTTATTTTATATGTTTGTAAGTTCCATAATTATTTTATTAGCTGGCTTTATACTAATGAGTATTGGATTCCTTGGATTCTATTCGAGTTATAGTAATAAAGTATCACTTCTCACGACAATAATGTGCATTATATTGCCCGTTATATTTTTCGTGATCACAGTTATTGGAATCGATTCCTATTCATTTGGCAGTTATTATGAATCATACCATTACTATGAACTAGAGCCCTGGTTGTGGGTCGGCCAGGCTTTCATTGGATTCACATTGATCTTCATTGGAATATCCTTATTGTCAGTGAGGGAGTTCACAGGTATGAAAAAAAGATGTACATCAACCGCTATTTTTTCATTTGTCACCGGAGGTTTACTAATATGTGGGATTGGATTAATTGCATTGGCTTGGTTCTTCTTGACTTATTTAGCCATAATCCTTTGTTTAATATTTATCAGATCTCCTATTAAACCATATCCTAAAATGGTCCTTATACCATATTATACAAACACTTCGCAGTATATGGCCCCACCATCTGATGAGGTTATTAATTCAGAGGTATCCGAGATGAACATCCCGGAAAATAGGACTGAGATGGGTGATAACGTTTGAAGCAAAAATGCCTTGTTTTGGCAATATTTGTTACGTTATTTATGGTAAATATTTCCCTCAATGTATGCGGTGAAACACCTGAGATCGTTTATGATGAAAATGGATATCATATCGAGGATGTCTCCTGGAATCCAATAACCAATGAAGCATATGTCTTGGCATCCAGTTCACAGGGATTTGGAGATTGGATACATGTCTATAAGAATAATATCCTAGTGAATGAGATAGAAAACCCGATCCATGGCCGTACAATTGCCTGGAGGCCAGATGGTTCTTATGCGATCATTGCAGGAACTGCTAGTTCAATTGTTATTTATAATGATACGACCAAAAAACAAATTGATGTTCCAGCGAGTTATGAGTCATATGATATATCTTGGAAACCAGATGGAACAGAAGCTTTGATAGCTGGTTACAAACTGATCAGGTTCAATGCTTTATCAGAGTCAATTGATAGTACTTACAATATATCATTCGAAGCAGTTGCCTGGAGGCCAGATGGGGCATTCGCATTGATAGCTTCAAGTAATGGTGGTATCCATAAATTTGAAGATGGTGTTATAACTGAAATAACTCCCAGTTTCTCATCTAGCAGTTTTAATATCCAGAGTATTTCATGGAAGCCAGATAATGATCTAAATGATGGATACCAGGGATATGCATTATTATGTGGGTCTCATAACACAGTAATGAGATATGATGACTCGGAATTTCAGATATTGTCTTCTAGATCTGATTATTGTTCAAATGATACATTTCAATCTCTGGATAGTTATCCAACACATCGTTTTCAGGATATTGCCTGGGCGCCATCTGGCGAATATGCATTATTGGTTGGAAATGAAGGTGTGGTATTCTACAATAGAACCATCATACAGAGATTGGCCTATGATGTGAATTTCACATTCTTGTGCTGTTCTTGGGATATTTACGGGCAGGCTTGTTATGTGGGTGGATTTAGATCATATATAGACAGCGCAACAACCAAATTCACAGCAGATGGTGGTTTATACATGATATCCTCGGAGGATATTAAGAGGATCAATATTGAAAGTACTGTAATAATTGATGAAAGGCCAGATTGGGCGGTTCCCCTCGTTGCGGGATCCATGGTATGTATATTATCATCGGTATCTTGGCTTTATTTGTATCATAGAAAAAATTATCATAATCAATGATCATTCATACGCCATACCACATCCTCTCCAAGATCGAGGAACCGCCTTTCTCACCCCTCCCTAACCTTGACCTCGCCCTTGCCAATATCCAGGAAGTACACGCTCTTCTTACATTTCTGGCACTTGATAGCTCCCAGTAAGGATCTCTTGTACATTGTTTCCTTCTGGCAGGTGGGGCAGAATACTATGGTCTTGCCCTGATGATCCTGGTTCATGGACATCTTACCGTATTTGATTAAGATGTGAAAGTAAGTGATATCGGGAATATCTTGCCGGGTGAGCCCTGGAGCGAACGTCATCCTGTAATTTCCACCATCCTCTGTCATGGCCCAGCTCCTTGTATAATTGATCTTCTCGCTAGGTCGTGGAGATCCTGCAGGAGAAAGTGACTCTATATTTTGAAGCATATCCTTGGACTCTTCAGGCAATTCATCATATGTTTTGTATATCTTCCCATCGACAAGATAGCCACTAGCACCCATTTCATGGATGACCGCATCCACATTGGTCTTCCTGGCCATATCCCTCTTGAAATTCAGTGAATCAAGGCCTTGATACCTTAGCCTAAGATAATGAGGCATTTCGTCAACTGAATTGTAGACCGTGGTCCTGTTGCCCACCGTCACCTCTATTCGTTCCTCTTTTTTTACGAATGTTACAGGCTCAGATGGTAATTTTACAGATGAATCACAGTACTTGCATCGGTAGGTCTTCGTGCCGAACTCTATCTCCAGAGGGGCGCCGCACTCCGGGCAGTCCAGA
>JAGLQE010000449.1 GCA_023137005.1 Thermoplasmata archaeon | reverse complement strand
GGCATCATCGCGAATGAGCCACTGGCCTACTTCATGCACCTTACCCAGCACATTCTAATTTCCGCAGGGCTGGACTCAGAGAAGCTAAGATTCCGCCAGCATCTGAAGACCGAGATGGCACATTATGCCGAGGACTGTTGGGACTGCGAGGCCATGACGGGCTATGGCTGGCTGGAGCTGGTCGGAGTGGCTGATCGTGGCTGCTATGACCTGGAGAGCCACATAAAAGAGTCGGGTGCGGAGTTGACGGCATTCATCAGATTCCCCGAGCCAGTGGAGAAAGAAATGACCCTGGTCGTCCCCAACCTGAGTAAGCTGGGACCCCTGTTCAAGGGCAAGGCTGGCAAGGTGGCGGAGAAGATGGGAGAGATATCGGGTGAAGGACTGGATGCCTCACAACCCATTGTCATTGAGATAGATGGGGAGGAGTTCATAGTTCCGACCGACTGCTTCGAGGTCAAGACCGAAAAACAGAAGATCACGGGCGAGAGGATAGTGCCTCATGTGATCGAGCCATCATATGGACTGGACAGGATATTCTACACCATCATGGATCATAATTACCAACATAATGAAGAAGAGGATTATGTCACTCTCAAACTGCCAGTGGCTGTATCCCCTATAAAATTCGGTGTATTTCCCCTCATGACCAAGGACGGGCTGGAAGAGCTGGCACAGGGCATTGACAGACGGTTGAGAATAGCTGGCATACTAACCTACTTTGACGGTAGCGGAACCGTGGGAAGGAGATATGCGAGGATGGATGAAGCCGGAACACCCTTCTGCATCACGATCGATTATGAGAGCAAGGACGATGACTGCGTGACCATCAGGCACAGGGATACCAAAGAGCAGAAGCGGGTGAAGATGAATGATATCGAGCAGGTGGCCCGTGGACTTATAGATGGTTCTCTGAATTTTGATTCCATTGGTTAAGGCTCGGTTGATGAACTTGACTGGCCATCCAGATCTGAGTGAGGACGTTCAAAGACTTCATGAGCTATTGTCAAATAGCCTGGGCAGGGAACTGGAGGGCTTGAAAGAAGTGGCCATACTCTTCTCGGGCGGGGTGGACAGTGCCTTGCTGGCCCAGATAGTGTCAAAGGAGTATTTTCCACCATCCCTCTACTCCATTGGATTCGATAAATCCAATGACACAATATGGGCAAATGAGGCTGCTGGCCTCATGGGTCTGGATATCGAACAGAGCATGATCCTCAAGGAAGATATCGAGGCTGCCATCCGGGTTCTGGTAAGTGAAATAGAAATGACAAATCCCAAATGGATGGCTGTCTTCATTCCCCTGTATTTGGGCCTTGCCAATATCAGGGAGGATGTGGTCATCATGGGTCAAGGGGCGGACGAAGTATTCGGGGGTTATAGAAAATACAGGGATGCTGGGCCAGAGGAGGCGGAGGAGATGATGATCAGGGATATCGCAGAGATCATTGAAGCCGAGGCCGAGTTCTATCACAAGGTGGCCAAGCACCATGGCAAGAGGCTGATACTCCCTTACCTGGATCCCGAGGTCATCGCATTGGGGAAGGGCATCCCTTATGACCACAAGATCAATGATCTAAGCAACAAGCTCGTGGTTCGGGGCCTGTGCGAGGGACTGGGACTTCCGACCGAGATAAGCCAGCGACCCAAGAAGGCCATGCAATACGGTACTGGTGTTTCCAAGGAACTGAGGAAGGTATTGAAGGCCTCGGGTATGGACCTAGATGAGTTCATATCCTCATTACAATGAATTACGAGATGGCCTAATTATAAATTCAATGATTTAACAATATCAAGGAATACTATTTCTATGTGAAATGCCTTGTAGCACCAGATAAAGAGGAAACCTTATGGAAGTCCGTCGTGTTAAAAGAAAGGTCCTGATGCTGGGTGATGGGGCAGTTGGTAAGACCAGCCTTATCCACAAGTACGTTATGGACAAGTTCGATGACAAGTATATCACCACCATAGGCACGAAGATCACCAAGAAGGTCCTCGAGTTGGAGCATGGTGAAGATAGGGTGGACCTCACTCTCATGATATGGGACATACTTGGCCAGAAAGGATATACCTCCATCCAGACAACCAGCTACAAGGGGGGCGAGGGAGCTCTCATGATATGTGACCTGACCAGAAAGGAAACTCTGGCTGGCCTTGAGGAATACTGGATACCCGAAGTGCAGAAAGTGAAGGCAGATATTCCCTTCATCTTCGTCGGGAACAAGGCGGATCTGGTGGACCAAAGGCAGATCACCAATGAGGATATGGAAGCTCTTGCTAGCAAGTACAATACCACCTACTTCCTGAGCAGTGCGAAGACCGGGGAGAATGTTGAAAGCATGTTCATCGCCCTGGGTGAATCTGTCATTGCGGCCGAACATACCTCAACTGGTGGGACCGCAGTGGCTCAGAGAGAGATCACGGATCTGGTTGGTGTTACTGATAGGATAATAAATGATTTCTGCGATTCCTTCGGAGACAGGGAGACCGCCATGGCCATGATACGACAGCAATTCTCTAGAGCGGGTGTTGATGTAAAGGGTCCGGTCAAGGCCAATCTATTGGTGGCAGTGGAGAACCTGGCCGAGGTCGAAAAGGGATTCAAGGATGATTTCAAGGTCAAGACGGAGCTTGCGAAGCGCAAGCGTTTGATAGAAGAATTCGGTTAGATGGGGTAGAGTGTTATTATGGCAAAGAAATTGATGAAGAAGATATGCCTGCTAGGAGATGGAGCAGTGGGGAAGACCAGTTTGATCAAAAAATTCGTTTTCGATTCCTTTGATGACAAGTATATCAAGACCTTCGGGACAAAGGTCACTAAAAAATTGGTGACATTGAATCAGCAGGGAGAGGAATATAATCTGACATTCCTGATATGGGATATACTTGGCCAGAGGGTGCATAATAATCTTCATTCCACTTACTACAAGGGAGCGGCTGGAGCCTTCATAGTCTGTGATGTGACAAGAAAGGAAACAATGGATAATCTGGAGGACTGGATTGGCGTGTTCCGGGGTGTGAACCCCTCGGCTCCATTGGTATTATTGGGTAATAAATCGGACCTTCTGCCTGACAGGGGAGCGGCCGATGCCCAGATCAAGGCTGTGGCCGATAAGTTCAATGTTCCATATCATCTTACCAGCGCGAAGACCGGTGATGATGTCGAAGAGTCGTTTGATGAGCTGGGTACTGGTGTTGTGGAAGCTTTCATTGCAGGGAGGGTGTAGATTATGGAGGAACAAGGTGCTACCGCGGATGGCGGATACGTTAGCTTTTTCGTGATACCGGGGGATGCCCTCAAAAGCCTCAGCGACGAGCTGCAGATAGTCATGGGAGAGGGGCCATCCAAGGAAACAATGGAGAGGTATGGCTACAGATGTGGCGAGGGACTGGTAAAGAGCATCGGCTTCGAGTGTGATGACCTGGAGGAGTTCCAGGAGATGATGCCTGGCATCATGATAGAAACAGGCCTGGGAAGGACCAGGTCATTGAAGTTAGATGGAGATCTCATTTTGATAGACTTTGAGGATTCAGTGGAAGCCAATGCCATGGGAAAGTCCGATGTTCCCAGCTGCAATTTCACCAGAGGATACCTTTCAGGGGTGGTTTCCTCCCTTCTGAACAAGAAATACGAATGTGTGGAAGAGACCTGCATCTGCAAAGGCGACGAACTGTGCCTTCACAAGCTTTCTCTCAGCAAGCTGGACATTCAGCCTCTGGCTGAAAGCATCGAGCAATCGGATATTTCCTTTGAACTGGAAACCGCCACCAGCTACCTGGTAAAAGAAGAAGCACCCGACATCTCCTACAAGATATTCAAGGACTATGTGACACACGGCCATCAGGGACTTTGCATAACAAGGGACTTCCCGGCCAAGGTGAGGAAGAAGTTCGACCTCCAGAAGACACCGATCATCTGGCTATCGACCTCGGATACGGAAAACACTGTCGCGCCTCAGAACCTGAGTGCGCTTTTCTATCAGATCGAGAATTTCCTGAAGAAAAGCGAGAATGGTATCATCATCCTTGCTGGAATGGAATATCTCATATCCCATAATACATATCAATCAGTGCTCAAGTTCGTTCAGCTTCTGAACGAGCAGATCGCCATCAAGGATTCCATGCTCATAGTATCCCTGAGCCCCCTCACACTGGATGAGAAGGACCTGAAGATGATCGAGAGGGAA
>JAGLQE010000448.1 GCA_023137005.1 Thermoplasmata archaeon | reverse complement strand
AAGGGTGCGCCCAAAATACTCCAGTGATGTGTCAAAATTACCTATAGCATGGTGCACATTGCCAATATTGTTCAATGAGGCCCCAATACCACGTTTGTCCTCCATCATCTCCATTATCTTCAGGCTTTTCTCGTAAAACTGAAGGCAATTATCATAATCTCCCTTGTACCAGTAAATATTACCGAGAGCTCTGAACGAGTTACCAATATCCTTCTGACTTATGCCTGTGTTCTCTGATACCTTTATGGCCTCTAAAAGAAGTGGCGTGGCCTTGTCAAAATCACCCTTTCTCAAATATGGATTACATTCTGCAAGAAGCACCCTGCTATGTTCCGCTGTTCCATCTTCTACTACATCTTTGGCATTGGCCAGTACCTCCAGGGCTTCGTCAAATTCTCCTCTATTGACATGAACATTCCCTATCTTTCTCAAGATCCTGGCCTTGTCTTCATTATTATCCACGATCTCCAATGCAGCATTGAAAAGATCCAAGGAATCATCATAATCTCCAGATATGATGTTTATGCCCCCCATCCTTTCCAAAAGGCTAGACCTTTTTTCTTGGTGGCCATTCATTGACCTTATTTTTGAGAGTGAATTGAGCGAACTTTCGTAAAAATTAATTGCCTGTTCCAAAGCAAAGATACTTTCTGCTTTCTCACCAGCTTTATAGCAATAATCAAATCCTTTTTCATGCTCATTGGATCTGGAAAAATGTTTGGCCAGGTCATAAATAACCTCTTCCATCCTGTTAGTGTATTCGGCTTCATAGTGTTCCCCGAGACTCTTATGATAGGAAGACTTCCATCTATCTCCAATGCCCTCGTATATCACATCCTGGAAGATCGCGTGGCAGAATTCAGCTGTTCCACTGTTCAATATTATAATGCCACTGTTCTGCAATCTCTGAAGTGCCTGGGCTGGGTCACGGGCTATCTGAATGGACATTGCAGCCCCGGGATCGAATATCCTTCCAATACATGAGGCATATTCCGCAATGGCCATGGATTCGGGATCAAGGTTC
>JAGLQE010000447.1 GCA_023137005.1 Thermoplasmata archaeon | reverse complement strand
AACATATTTTATAACCCCTTCAACATCTGCGGCCTCAATGACTTGCCTCATAATCTGTGAGAAAAACAACGCGGCACAAAGAATATCAGCTATCTTATCCTCAGGGAAGTCAAATAGGTCCTATGAGGGGAAGGTTCCAGTCTATAGTTTTAGCTTCAATAATAAAGATTGTAGAGTGGTGGGTCTCAGAGGCCACATCCTCGGTCTGGATTATCCAACCGAGTTCAAGAGATGGCAACTCCACAACCTGGAAGAACTGGCCATGACAGATCCCATCAAGCGACCCACTGTCTGGTCCATTGCCTCGGCCCTCAAGGTCCTGGCGAAAGGAGTGGATGAGGTCATCATAGCCACTGATTTTGATAGAGAGGGTGAGCTCATCGGTGCAGAGGCTCTGGAGGTCATCAACAGTAAAGGCATGACCATCAAAAGGGCCCGATTCAGCGCATTGACAAAACCCGAGGTCACTCAAGCTTTTGAGAATTTAATAGATATAGATATGAATCTCGCGAGGGCCGCCGAGACCCGGCAGATAATCGATCTTGCCTGGGGTGCGACATTGACCAGATTCGTGTCCATCGCCACCGGCCAGACCGGTAAGGACTTCTTATCAGTGGGAAGGGTGCAGAGCCCAACACTGGCATTGGTCGTCGATCGCGATATCGCGATAGAGAGCTTCGAGTCAAAGCCCTTCTGGGAACTGGTTGCCGAACTGGATAAGGATGGAGGGTTCAAGGCCAGGCACGCCCACGGGGTCTACAATGACCCGGAGGAGGCTAGCAAGGTCTTCGCCAAGGTGGAGAAGGCAAGTAAAGCGAAGGTGAAGGATGTGGAGAAGGTGGACAAGAAGGAAGCCCCGCCAGATCCTTTCAGCACCACACAGTTCCTTCTGGAGGCAAATAGACTAGGGCTGTCGCCAGCCCATGCCATGTCCATTGCCGAGTCCCTGTACACCAGTGGTTTCATTTCATATCCCAGAACAGATAATACGGTCTATCCAAAGTCCCTGCCGATAAAACCAATTCTAAAGGAACTGATGATGAACTCCGACCTTTCCAAGGATGCGGAGATGGTCCTTTCCCAGGATAGGATAAGCCCCAGCCGGGGAAGGAAAGAGACCACGGACCACCCGCCCATTCACCCGACCACGGGAGCACGGAGAAAGGACTTCACCGATGAAAAATGGAAGGTGTACGAGCTGGTCACAAGGCGATTCCTGGCAACACTGGCCCCCTGGGCTCTGGGCATACAGACCAATGCGGACCTGGATATAGAGGGCGAGGAATTCAAGGCTCAGGGATACACTACCGTGAAAAGAGGATGGTACGAGCATTATCCCTATTCGAAGACCAAGGACAAGTTCATCCCCGAATTGAAGAAGGGCGAGGAAGTTCCTATCAAGAAGATGGAGAAGAGGGAGAGCAAGACCAAGCCTCCAAGCCGTTACAATCAAGGGTCCCTGCTCAAAGAAATGGAAAAGCTGGGCCTGGGTACGAAAAGTACAAGGCACGAGATAATTCAGAAACTTTACGATCGTCGATACATCGAGGGTGGTCAACTCCAGCCCACGACCACGGGAAAGGCCCTTATCAAGGCTCTGGAGGAAAGTGCGGAAAAGATCACACTTCCCGAGATGACCAGTATCCTGGAAGAGGACATGGAGAAGGTGGCCGAGGGCAAGAAGGAGATGAAGGATGTCATCGGCGAATCCAAGGACATGCTGGTACAG
>JAGLQE010000446.1 GCA_023137005.1 Thermoplasmata archaeon | reverse complement strand
ATGACAGGCACGAAGATTATGACAAAGCCCACACCACCAATTATGCCATTGCCCAGAAGGGAACCCAGCCAGGCTGGCTCTATGCCACTCACAACTCCCCCCAGGATGGAAAATCCTCTATCTATGATATCCATGAATGGGACCGACAAAGAGAATGTGAGCTCGAAAGCTCCCCACATCAGGGCAAGGAATATGGGGATCCCAAGGTATTTGTTCGTCAAAACATGGTCTATCATGTCTGATTTGGATATCCGGGTTCTTTTTCTTTTCAGTACCTGGGGTAGAATGCCTCCGATTATCTCATATCTTTTATCTGTGAAGAAAAGCTCCATCTCTTCATGATCGATGCATGATAATTCCTCTAGGATCTCGCTCTCTACCTCGGAGCCTTTTATCTTATCCAGTATGTATTTGTCGCCTTCCAGTAATTTTGTGGCAAGCCATCTAGTTGGATATTTATCATAAAGGGCGGAGTCGCTTTCGATGATCTTCGATAGGGCTCCAACATCTTTCTCCACACTGCGACCGTAGCCTATCGTATGGTGATGATGCGGTCCTCTCTCGATCTCATCTATGACCTCTCTCAATAGTTCATCTATTCCCTCACCAGAAGAGCCAGTGGTCGGAATAATTGGTATTTCAAGGAACTCGGATAATCTTTCAATATCTATATCGTCTCCCATCTCCGTTGCCAGGTCACTCATATTGAGGGCTATGACAACCCTTGCCTCATGTTCCATCAATTGTGTTGTGAAGTATAGATTTCTCTCCATATTGGTGGCATCGACCACATGCACTACCACGTCGGGATCTTCCTCGATGATATAGTCCCTGGCTATCACCTCATCAATGGAATAAGGGCTCAGGCTGTAAGTACCAGGAAGGTCGATGAGCTCGATCTCATAATCACCAAATACCTTGTGCCCGACCTTCTTCTCGACGGTAACACCTGGCCAATTGCCAACATGTTGTTTCGCCCCCGTGATCTTATTAAAAATAGTGGTCTTGCCCACATTTGGATTTCCTGCCAATGCGACCCTTATCTTTTTCATCATCAACCCTCAGCGGGTGTGACCATTATTTTCATGGCCATACCTCGACCCAGAGCATATTTACTACTGCTCACGGAAACTATGATCGGTCCATTGGTATCTGACTTTATGACCCTGACGGTTGCTCCATTCGTGAAGCCCATCTCTATCAATCGCATGGTCAACTTATGGCCAGCATCCACACTGATCACATGCCCCTGTCCGCCTTCTGGCATCATGGTCAAAGGAATTGTTCCACTCATGTTCATACATCCTGTTTATTATAGGTCTCCAAGACTTCTATTATGCCCAATGACAAAATCGTATTTAAATATTTCGGCTAATTGAATAAGTTTCGGTAAGCCGAAATATTACATTGATGAAAGATGTGGCTCAGATATTACTCCCACGGACCAGCATGCCGAGAGAGGCCATCATGATAGCCGATAGAATAAGCACGGTCCAGACACCTGTGAAACCCACAATTCCCATGAAGGAGATGAATAGCATGAATGTGGACATAGCGAAGGTGAGTCCAAGGGCCACGAGGACCTTACTAGCAGAATATCTGATGAAACGCTGTGTACTTCCAGCATCATCGAGGACCAGATAGGGCGTGGTCCGTATGGCCAGGGAGCCAAGCTCATAGTAGGCGAGAAGGATGATGACAAAACCGAACATCGGTACTACATCCGTAGCCTTGGAAAAGGTCAGGAAGTGCATTCCTCCGATGATGACCGCCGACAATCCAACCAGGCGATGGCGCTCGCGATCAAGCAGGATATTCAGATAGTCCATGAGCTCGCCCTTCCCAGGAAGGATTATAAATATACCCAGTATTCCGAAAAGCAGACTGAATACAGTGGCCGATATGTGATCCTTCATTCCCAATCCAGCAGAGTAAGCTTCAGCCAGATGCCAGATACAGGCCACCAGGATAAGAAGGAGGGACAGATGTGCCATGCCCGAATTACGGGACTTCGTGGTGGCTGGAGATACCAATGGCTCTTCCTGCGAGGACAGGTCATTCATTGAGTCGACACTCCCGATCGAGTTCGAGTCTAATTCCTGGTCCTTAATCTTTCCACCCCCTTCAATGCTTTTGCCAGTGGTTCGGACGGGTCCCAGTCGACCACCCGGGCATATCTATAAAGTTCTGAGATCAGGTTCTCTCTTTCCAGCTTCTTGAGACCTTTGGCCATTTCCAGCTCAGGAGAAGGATCTATGATACCGCCTTCCACCGTGATCGGATTGGGCGAGACCACCACCACATCGAAACCCCTGGCACAGAGATCCGCTATACTGGCCACTATCTTGTCATCCACAAGCGGGCTTATCACGATTATCTGGGATTCCAGTGGGAAGAACTTGGTGATCATCCATCGGGCATCGTCAAAGGGCATGCTGCCCCCCGGCTGGACATCCATGAGTTTTTCAGACACACGGTAATACTGCCTCTTTCCGAAGGCTGGGTACACCTCATCAATGATGTCACGAAGTACGATAAGGCCGACCCTATTCTTTTCCGTCAGGATATGACTGGCAATGGTCGATGCGGCCCTCACCCCATGCTCCACGGTATTATCATCCAGATTGCCCACATTGGTCTCGGACCTGGCATCCAGCATGATGGTCACATCACCACTGCACTCTATCTCATACTCATTGGTCATGATGATATCGCGCCTTGCCGACGCTTTCCAATTTATCTTTCTAAGCTCATCACCCGCAGCATATTCCCTAATGCCGAAGAACTCGGTCCCCACACCCACTCTGCGAGCTTTTATAGCTCCTATCCAGTTCCTCGTCTTACGGGGGGCTATCTTCAGCCCTTTGGAGGATTCGATCTCGGATATTACTGAGAATTCGGTGACCAGCTTGAGCTCCACATCGTGCATGTAGAAATCCATGAAATCTCTGGCTTTCACTCTCACCATCAGATACTTGAAACGACCTCTGTAGGGGCAATTTATGGTATATTCCAGGTCGAATGACTCTTCCTCCCTGAGAGTGATTATTACCTTATTACTACCTTCGGCCAGTCTCGCCATGCTCGGCAGAACATCCTCTACTTCCAGGCATTGGATGGTCGGTCCGGTATTTTGGATATGTAATATCACATGAATATCGTCACCCTTGCTCACCCGGCTTTCATCAATGGACCTGTAAACGTCCAGAGAGTAATTGGGATCGCGGAACATGGTTATCGAGACCACCAGGTAAATTATCAGGGGCAGGGAGATAGCGATGAGGCTTCCACTCCTCAGCCACACTCCCATAACTATGCTGGCTATCGCAAAGACCACTATCCAGAAACCCTTTCTTGATCTCATTTTTCCATGTCCGTGATATTTTAATGCATTGTCTGAATATTTATTATTTTTATATTTTTATATTTTAATTTAGATAGATATATAGATTATTCACATTACCCCATATCATTTCACCTTCGGGACAGGTATATCGGACATGACCTTCTCGACTATGACCTCTGTCTTTATTCCCTTTATCCATGGATCTGGCTTCAGGATTATCCTATGGCTCAGGGCCGGTACACACATCTCCTTGATGTCATCTGGAAGCACATAATCCCTGCCGTTCAGAGCCGCCCGGGCCATGCTCAACCGCATAAGAGCGAGTGAACCCCTTGGGCTGGCTCCCACTTCCACCTGGCCGTGTTTCCTCGTATTCTGGACGATCTGAGCGATATAATCCTCTATGTCGGATTCCACATGGATCAGCTCGATGGCCGCCTGCATCTCCACTATCTGCTGAGGGGATGCAACCTGGTTGATGTCCACTTCCTCCTTCCTCCTGGCACGCCTACGCCTCAATATCTCGGCCTCGCCCTTGGCAGTCGGGTATCCAACATTCAGCCGCATGATGAAACGGTCTATCTGCGCTTCTGGCAGTGGATATGTCCCCTCATATTCTATGGGATTCTGGGTGGCTATGACCATGAAAGGTGACGGCAACTTGTGCGTCTCTCCCTCCAATGTGGTCTGATGCTCCTGCATGGCCTCCAGCAGTGCGGATTGGGTCTTGGGTGGAGCGCGATTTATCTCATCAGCCAGCAGTATATTGGTGAATACCGGACCCTTTCTCAGCTCGAACTGGCTGGTCTGCCGGTTGAGTATGTAGGAGCCAGTAATATCAGCCGGCAATAGATCGGGGGTGAACTGCACCCTCTTGAAATCACAGCCCAGAGCCCTTGAATAGGTGTTTGCCAGCAGGGTCTTTGCCAATCCGGGAAAGTCCTCGAAAAGTATATGACCGTCGGCCAGTGTGGCCAGTATCACCTTATTGATGACCTCGTCCTTCTCCACGATGGCCTTGGCCACCTCATTCTTAATCTCCTTGCACTTTATAGACAATTCATTTATGTTCATTCTGAACCCCTCATTTCATTCGGGCTTTTGAATGCAATCGCTTCGCTCTCGCATTCAACACCTCTCATTTCAAATTTGTTCAATATTATATCCAGTATACTCATTCCCACACCTCTGCTTTTTTCAGTATATTATCAATTTCTGACATGAATATTTGACCACTATCTTTTTTCTGATTGTCATTTTTCTTTCTTGACACCTTGTCGCTCCAACCCTCTGCCTTCTTCCAGTTGTTCAGGATGAAACCCGCCATCTCCCTGTCGCCCACGATATCTATGAACTGGCTCGGGGTTTCCAGGGTCTTCTCTATCTCCCTGTATGTCATGCCCCGGCCCAATCTCACCTTCTCGATCAGGGTCTCGGCGATCATCTCCCTCATCAGATGCTGGCTGTAATTATAGCCCACAGACCCTCTGTGGACAATGTCATTGACCCTGGACAACTCCCCGGAGAATAGCACTTTATCCTTTGCTGGAAGGTCGAATTTCCTCTTCTGTATGCCCAGGTTCATGACATAGACCGTGTAGAGGCCGATGGCGGTCACAGCACCGACCACCAGTATCCATCTCATACCTCCACTGACAAAAGCAAAGGAAATAAATGGAATAGATAGCAATACAATATAGAAGATCAGCACCGCACCATTGATTATCATCTCACTCATGCCTGTGGGTCCCATTAATCTTTCAGCCACTGCCTCCTTTTCCACATAGGCCATTGTCTTGGATGGGCGGATCTCCAGATGGCAAACATCACTGATCTTGCCCACCTCCAGGCTTCCATTGGAATTACTAGCCACCCTTCTCACCCCCTGAATTCGACGGCTCCTCGACCTCGGCCTTGTCCACAACCTCGCAATCCTCAACCACTTCCTCCACCACAAGGTCATCCTTTATCCTGCCAAGGGCTCCCAGTGCTCTTTCCTTCATGTCCTCCGAGAGATCATGGTCACTGTATCTGGCTTCCTCGAATATCAAAATTAGAGCATGGAGCTTCTCATCCGTTACTGGCAATTTTGATCCAATAAGGGTCTCGAATTCTCTGGGTGTAAGGTGCTCTTCATCCGCAATGCCATGTTGGGCCGCCAGCTTACACATGTCGGAGTAACAACGCATGATGGATGATCTCACATCTGTCCCACTGGTCATATCGTCCATGGCCCTTTGAATGGTCTGTTCCACCCCCTCGGTCATTGCATCCATATCGATATCTGAAAATGTCTCGCTTCTCAAATGTGTCAGCTGCGCTATGCTGTAGACTATCAGAACAAGAATGGCGATCGCCCCCCCGGCCACCATTACGGAGACAGCGATGTCCATGCCATCGGGCGGTGAGCCATCTATGGTGGAATCTGTTGCATTTGCTGAGCTGTTCCCTAAAGTGTATCCAGTATCCAGCCTTTCATTATGCACGTACTCGCTCTTCTCCAGCTCAGTGTATGCAAAGACGCCTACAAAGAAAATAATAGCCAGCCCACCCCCGATTATGGGGTAGAGCATGGATTTAAGGAATTCCTTATCCTTCGTGGCCGTGCCATATATGATCCCCCCGATGGTTATGGCAATGCCGATACCCATGAGGCCTATCATCATGTATCTCACGGTCTGGGCCATGGAGCTGCTGGATGCCAGATATGACCCCTCTTCAGGAGCCTCATCCTGCTCCAGAATTATCTCATCCCCGATGACCAGCCTCTCCACATTGTAGATGAGATTGCCTATGCAGAAGACGATCAATATCAACAGGACCATGGTCATGATCCTTTTTCTGGAACCTGGGGTCAAATATATGCCTCTAAATGGGAATGGTGTGGGGGTATTTAGGTATTATTGGGAGATTCTCTGACGGAGGAAAAATATCCTCATAATCTCATTATTGAAAAACCAATAACAACATTTAAATACTATAATATCGTTTTTTGTCTGACAAGCGTCTGACGGCGCTAGGATGGGATAAATATGGATGCAACAGAGATGATGAAGCAGATATCAGAGGGTGCCAGTGCAGAAGGAATGACAATGAGTGAGTATCTCAGAGAGAATTATAATTCCAAAGGTTTGGATGATGTCCAGACAGTTGTGAACAAAGGTTTGTCTGACAACCAGGGTAAAATAGACGAGTTCAGGCAGAACAACAACATAAGAAGAGATAATATCGACTTTACCGGGGTGGACAGCCTTTCACTCGACCTCATGCAGGCGGATGTGAATGCAAAGATGGATGCTGCCAGGGCGGATTATACAGAAATACTGGCCATCTGTGGAATTGAAAGGGAAAAGGCCGTGGTTTAGGCCTTTTCCTTCCTGTATATTCTCTGGAATAATTGAAATTTGACTATTAAATATGAACAGGAGTTCATCAGATATTAATACTATTAATGTCATAGCTTCATTTAGTGATATAAATGTATAATATTGAAAGAAAAGGATTTGGAATAAAATTAACATTCGGAGATATTATCTCACCAGAGGAAATGAAGCAATGGGCAGAAGATTCAAAATCCATTCTGGCAAGAACCAATGCAGGCTTTGGGGTGTTCATAGATATGAGAACACTGAAACCATTATCTGATAAAACCAAAGCATATATGGAAGAAGGACAGAAATTATATAAAGCCGCAGGCATGGTAAGATCTGTGGTGATCCTTGATAGCCATATCACTACATTGCAGTTCAAACAAATTGCAAAAGAAACAGGCATTTATGAATGGGAGAGATATGTTAATGCATCCTCACATTCAGATTGGGAAGCCATCGGATTAGCCTGGATAAATAAGGGAATAGATCCGGATTGATCTCTTGTTCTATAGAGCGGGTTGCTCGGAGATACAGTCTATCTGTGGTATTGAAAGAGAGAAGGCCATTATCTAGGCCTTATCTTTTCGGTATATCCTCTCTGGACCACTTATCACCGTGAGCACGTCCCTTGCCTTTCCACTCAGGATCTCTGTCTTTCCGATGATCAGATAGCCTCCATTGTTCAGAGAATTGTAAAAGTCCATGAGTAGCCTTTCTTGCATTTCCCTGGAAAAATAGATCATCACATTCCTGTTAAAAATTATATCAAAATTAGTTTGTTTCCTATCAGCCATTAGATCATGTTTCTTTATTCTGACCATGTCCTTTATTTCCCTGGTCACCCTGTAATTCTCCCCAAATGGCTCAAAATAGGTGTCCAGCAATTTTGGGTCAACATTCTTTAACTGGTCCCTGGAGTAAACACCCTTCTTGGCCTTTGACAAAGAGCCATCATCTATATCTGTGCCATGGATGCTTATCTGGAAACCATCTATCCTTTCCCCAAGAAGCTCCTTGATAAGGATGGCCACGGAATAGGGTTCCTCACCACTGGAACAACCCGCACTCCACACTCTGAACACCCTCCGGCCCTGCTCGGTCTTATTGTAAATTATATCTGGTATCACCTGCTCTGCCAGATAATTATACATGCTGGAATCCCTGAAGAACTGGGTCACATTTATCGTGATGGTCCCGATCAAAGTATCATGTTCCTCGGGATGGGTCCTGAGGAAACTCAGGTATTCATCCAATCCAGAAAGCCCATTGGCCCTAACCCGAACCATCAGGCGCCTCTTAAGGTACTTATCCTTGTACTGCTGGCAATCCAGATTGATCTCGGAGAATATCAGCCTTTTAAGTGCTTCCAGAGCATCATCATCATTCAAGTCCGAACCCCATTCACTTCATTTTCTCTATCTCGGTGATAAGGTCGTTCATCCCAAAAGGCTTGGTCAGGTAACTCTTGGCTCCCGAATCCATGGCCTTCATGATCAGGCTATCATGACTCGCTCCCGTTGTCACCAGTATCTTCGCGTCAGTGTTCATTTCCTTTATCTTGGTGATGACATCTATCCCATGCAACTTGGGCAGGATTATATCGATTATAACCAGTTCTGGATTGGTGTCCCGGTAGACATTCAGGGCAGCCTCTCCATCATTGGCCATTCCTACAATATCATGGCCCACCTTTTTCAGGGCGAATTCCATGGTCAAGCACAGGTTCTCATCATCTTCTACTAACATTATTCTCATTGTTTGCCTCCTTTCATCTCTACTGTAACTTCCTTCATCATTGGTAATACGAAATGGAACGTGCTGCCCTTGCCCAGCTCACTCTCCACCCAGATCCTTCCATTATGCTGTTCCACGATGACCCTCACCACAGACAGGCCAAGACCCAATTGAGGCTGGTGGCCAGTTAGTGATCTATCACCGATGAAAAATCTTTCAAAGACATTGGGAAGGTTCTCCTCGGATATTCCTATCCCATCGTCCTGGACCTCTACATGAAGCTCCTCCTCGATGGAAAAAAGTCGAATATCAATATGCCCGCTTGCAGGGGTGAACTTATTGGCATTGCTTATCAGGTTCATCATGACATTCCTCATGAGATCGGGGGTGGCCAGAATAGGATTGATATCACCTACATCTATTTTCAAGATCTGATTCTTCTTATGGAACAAGGGATCCAATTGCTCCACGATCTCCTCGGTTATCTCCTTCATGTTCACCAATACCTTTTCAGACTTGAGCTTTCCGGCAATGACCTTTGAGGCATCCAGCATCCCGGTTATCTGATCATTCAATCTGGCAATGCTCTTTCCGAGGACCTCCAAATGCTCCTTTTCCTCATCATCGAATGTTCCCATGTATCCTTCTTCCATCATCTCCGTATAGGTCTTGATGGCCGTCAATGGGGTCCGCAACTCATGAGCTGCCATATCAATGAACTCCTCTCTTCTTTTCTCGGACTGCTGAAGCTGAGATAGAGCATCTGCAATTCCCACCTCCAGCTTGATGGTTTCCCGCAGGTCCTTTATGAAATTGATTATAGCATCCTTCCCCTCATACGTCATCTTGCTTGTCCTGACCTCCACGGGCACATTCTCTCCAGATCTGGTAAGGAAAAGAGTTTCAAAGAGCTCGGGGATGATGTCCCCATCGCCCCTTGGGTCATAGAGGTCTTGAATGAACCCCCGAATGTCGCCGTGGAACAAGTCGTTCAGGTCCTTATCGATCAATTCACCCTCATCGTATTCCATGATCTTCATAAAGGAGCTATTGACGAACCTAACTTTGTTAGACTGGACAATGAATATCCCGTCCATGCTGGTATTGACCACTGAAGAATACATCTTCTCGGAATTTTCAAGCTCCATTTTGGTCTCACTGATATCCTCCAACATATTGAGGGTGGCAATGCGAAATCTCTCACTCCCCTTCATTCTTTCACTCAATTCCCGGGTCCTTTCCATTACCTGGGCCTCCAGCTCACGATTGTGCTCTTCAAGGGCTTTCTTTGCCACTTTGACCCTGAAGGACATGCTGTTCAGAGATAGAGCCAGCTCACCTATCTCATCATCTGACATTGCCTGCACTTCATGATCGTAATTGCCTTTTTCTATCTCTCTCATTCCTTCGTGTATCTCAAGTATCGGCCGGGTGAAATTCCTGACCGAGATGAAAGCTATCACGCCACCAGTAATGATGATGATCAGAGTGGTGATACCAATAAAAAGGACCATATCATCAACAGGCTGAAATGCCTCACTCGTATCCAATTCGGCTATCAATAACCAGTTCATGGATTCAATATGTTCATGAGTTCCAAGGACCTCGACACCTCGATAACCTTCGTATATCATCACTTTATTCTCATCATAATCCGGGTTATGTTCATAGTGAGGGATACCGCTGTCACTATCCTCAATGATATATTCATGCCACATAGTGATAATATCCGTGTCAACCTCAAGGTTGAGAACAGAGTCATTTACAAAGCGTGAAGGAGATACCATAAACCCATCCGAATTTACAACATATGTTTCTCCAGTATCACCCATGCCACTACGTTCGGTCAATATTTGAAATAGCTCATCTTCTGCACCAAAGCTCACGACTATGAAACCCAGAGTTGTTCCTTCAACCCTCAGAGGGGATGCTATCGACATGGTCGAGATATTGTGATGGAGGGCCTTGTGGATAGGACCCATATAGGTGGTGTTCATTGCGAATGAAAGGAGGGTGGAAATATTCACTGGACTTTCACCAGGATGGCGGCTTGTCGAAACTATTGTTGTACCATTCAGATCTATCAATCGAATATTGATCGCTGCATGGAACACACTGAGTGACAGATTGACTTGCCTGTAAGCATCAGATATTCTCACATCATTGTCACGGCTGATATTCACGGAGTTGCTCAGCTCAGATATCGCGGCCAGGGATTCAACACCCACTTTGTATTCATGCAATAATGACTCTACATGATGGGCTTTGGAGTCTGATGCGATCTTCAGATTATCATAGACCTGCTCCTTTATCACCGTGTCAGAGAACATACTGACCATGGCCGCACTTGAGATGGAATAGATTATCAGAAAAATGATCACATATGAGAATACTCTGGGAAATAATTTCATTCCTCACTACCCCCGCCCTCAGATATCTCCACGGTCTCATAACGCCTTTCCTCACCCAGCTTTTCAAGGAGTTCATTGACCTCGTTCTTCAATTGCACCATTCTCAATTCCCTGTCTATGGAAAGATCACCGAACATATCCAATTCCTTGGCTTTTATATTTCTTTCCTCCCTAGCCTTCTCAAGATTGGTGATATCATTTGAATAGATGGCAATGGCATATATCTTTTTATTTTTATCGAACACAGGATATAAATTGCTATCCAATAATATTCCATCATGCTCATCCTGAAATCGAATCGGCTTCCGTGATCTTATTAATCCATCTACCAATGACCTTCTTTCTTTAGCCATATCTGATGAGAGATATTCAGCGATGTCTTTGCCGATAAGTTCATCAGGAGACTTACCCAATCTCTTTGCAGCAGTGTTGTTCAGGGTGAGTATCTTGCCATCCAGATCTATTAATATTATTGATTCAGTCGTTGCATTCAAGATCGCCCTTTGCTTTTCCTCATTCTCACGCAGAGGGTTGAAGACCTGCAATCTCAAGACCATATAGCCAAATATCACCAGGCTGATGATGAAAGTAAAAGGGGATGCTGGTATCTGAATTACTTGAAATCCTCCGATGATATAACCAATAAGCACGAATAGGGTCCCTCCTACCATGAATGGCCTAGAGATATCTCCTGTTTGTTTATCTTTATAAAATAATATTAGAGATATTATCCCTGGGGCAATGTATATCGAAGTTAAAATGTAACCAACTGCACTGAATGAGTAAGATATATTATACCCATCAGTGAGAACAGGCGCCTCATGAATGGAACTTCCATCAGATAAGAATAATGCAGCCCCGATCAGAGTTAATAATCCCAGGTAGAATATATCTACCAGCAAAGTCTTTTTATTCAAATACCTCACTGTGAACAATAATAAAGATGGGCAGATCAGGACATAAGATATGGATACCAGCCTATAAACCACATCAATTGGCCCGCTTTCATAAAACAGCATCAGCCGCATGATGATATTCGTCAATGACCACATGGCCACTGTTATCATGAATAATGCAAAAAATCTATTTTTACTGCTTTTCACATCAACACCGATCACCATGAATGTCAACCCAAAAGCGAGAGCTGAGGAGAGTAGTAATACTGTGATGATGATCCAGAAAATGATCAAGAGGTCAAGCCTCCCGAGTAATTGATATGACCCATATCATGATATTTGGCAGAACTTTCATTCATTATCCATCATCTCCCCCATCCTCAGATATATCCAATGTCTTGTAGCGTTTTTCCTCACCTGCACGTTCCAGAAGGGCATTGACCTCATTCTTCAATTTGACCATTGCCAGTTCACGATCCACGGCCAATGTATTGAAGGCCTCCAACTCCGCGGCCTTGGAATAGGCCATGACCTCCATTTTCTTACGTTCGGTGATGTTCACAAAGGATTCGATACCTCCAATGATATTCCCTTCACGGTCTTTCAAGATATCAAGGTTCTTCAGCAAGATCAGTTCAGTCCCATTCTTCGCCTTCATGATACATTCCTTGCCTATCATCGGCTTGGCAATGTCCTCTGAAAAAAGGGCACATGTTTTCTCACAGGATGGGGAGGAGAATATATTGCAATGATTACCAATGATATCTTCCTCAGTGTATCCCGTGATATCGGCCGCGCCCTTGTTCCAGCTAACAATTCTTTTATTCTTATCAACAGTGAATATCCCGCTAGGTGTGCTCATAAGTACCTGCCCGGCGAATTCCTGAGCCTTGTACAATTCTTGCTCATTGATCTTCTGTATATAGGTATAAATGATGAAGAAGAAGAACATGGGTTCCAATATCTGAACAAAGTCCTC